>CAVGHS010000190.1:0-2039 GCA_963629085.1 bacterium | reverse complement strand
AAATTTTTATAAACAAGCCAAAAGGGACGCTCCTTGTGGCAAAAGGAACGTCCCTCATGTACTAGATTTCAAAATAACGTTTTGCGTTGCGGTAAGAAATACCCTCGACGATCTTCTGCAAAGACTTGTCGTCTGCCGGATACTCACCATTTTCTACCCAATTTCCGATCAGTTCGCACATAATACGGCGGAAATACTCGTGTCTTGTGTAAGACAGGAAACTTCTGGAGTCGGTCAGCATACCGATAAAATTGCCAAGCAGTCCCAAGTTTGCCAGTGATGTCATCTGATCCATCATACCTGTCTTGTTGTCATTGAACCACCACGCAGATCCATGCTGGATCTTGCCGACTGCCTCAGAAGACTGGAAACATCCGATGATGGTTCCGATGGCTGCATTGTCGATCGGGTTCAAAGAGTAGATGATGGTCTTTGGTAACTCATCTGTATATGCCAAGGCATTTAAGAAATCTGCCAGTTCATTGATCGGTGCACTGGTAGAAATACTGTCGATACCCGCATCCGGTCCCAAGGCTTCAAAGATCTTGCGGTTGTTGTCACGCTTTACACCATAATGTAACTGCATTACCCAGTTCAGACGATGGTACTCTTTGCCAAGATGCATGAGCACACCCATCTTGTACTTTCCGATCTCTTCTCGGCTCAACTCCTGGCCTGCTATCTTCTTTGCAAATACTGCTTCAACTTCATCCTCGGTAACATCTGCATATGCAACATATTCCAAGCCATGATCACTGACGCAGCAGCCTGCTTCCTTGAAGTATTCCATTCTCTTGGTAAGCGCCGTCTTAAGGGCTGCAAAAGATGTGATCTTCATATCTGCTGCCTGGCCCAGTTTTTCCATATAAGAAACAAAATCGTCTTTTTCAATATTGACAGCCTTATCCGGTCTCCATGACGGAAGCACCTTGACATCAAAAGTCTCATCTGCCGCGATCATCTTGTGCCAGTGCAGATCGTCGATCGGGTCATCTGTAGTTCCGATCATTTCTACATTAGATTCCAGGATCAACTGTCTTGCAGACATGGTCTTTAACTTTTCATTGCAAAGATTCCAGACTTCCTCTGCGGTCTCGCCATTCAAGGCACCGGTATAACCAAAATATCTCTGTAATTCCAGATGTGACCAGTGATAAAGCGGATTACCGATCGCCATTTCCAGAGTCTCAGCCCATTTCTGGAATTTTTCACGATCAGACGCATCACCCGTAATGTAACGCTCCTCCACACCATTGGAACGCATCTGACGCCACTTGTAGTGATCGCCGCCCAGCCAAACCTGTGTGATATTGTCAAAATGTGCATCCTCTGCGATCTCCTGTGGGCTCAAATGACAATGATAATCAATGATCGGCATATTTTCTGCAAAATCATGGAATAAATGCTTTGCTGTATCTGTTGTCAAAAGGAAATCTTTATCCATAAATTTTTTCATAATGTTGTGTCCTTTCTGTCCTCGCATTTCTCTTTTATCACAAAATCGCCCACGGATCCTAGTAATCTGTGAACGATTTTGTATGAGTCTATATAATGAATTAAGCGTTCTTTACAAGTTCTACAGCGCTCTTGGTCATAGCCTTGATCTCATCAAACTTACCAGCCTTAACAAGATCGCCCTTAACCATCCAACTTCCGCCTGCTGCGATAATCTTTGGCTCAGCAAGATACTCTAAGATATTTGCTTCGCTTACTCCACCGGTAGGCATGAAACGCATCTGTGGGAAAGGTGCTGCCAAAGCCTTGATGGTCTTGAGTCCGCCAAACTGTGCTGCTGGGAAGAACTTCGCAACCGGAAGTCCATGATTGACAACCATCATAAGTTCGGTTGGTGTGCATACACCCGGAAGGATCGGAATGTTATTCTCACAGCAATATGTGGTAACTTCCTCAGAATATCCCGGTGTTACAATGAACTTTGCACCGCACTCAATCGCCTGCTTGCACTGCTCAACATTTACAACAGTACCTGCACCAACGAGCATTTCCGGGAAAGCCTCGCTCATAGCCTTGATAGAATC
>CAVGHS010000189.1:0-2115 GCA_963629085.1 bacterium | reverse complement strand
GACATATCCTCCCTATTTTGCCGTGGACAATGGAAAGAACCGCTGGGACACAGAAGTCTGTGGCGTAGCGGTCAAGGATCCAAAAGAGATCTTATCCGTGCCGGAAGAAGAACGGAACGTGGTAATCTGTTGTATGTATTATGACGCGATCGGGACACAATTGCGGCAGATGGGCGTTTCCTATGAAGAATTCCAGGACAGATATTTTGTGTAGCATTTAACAGAAAAGGAAAAAGTATGATAAAAGTAGGGGTACAGACCAAGGGAATATTGCCGGAGATGGGCTTGGAAGAAGGCGTGGCACTGATCGCGTCTGCGGGATTTGAGAGAGTAGATTTTAATCTGGATACTTTTCTCAAAAATTCAGATGTGTATGCGGGAAAGATCAACACCTTTTTTGACGAGGATCTGGAAGTCCTGTTGGCATATTTCGGTGAATATAAAAAGATGTTTGAGAAGTATGGCATCCGTCCTTCACAGATGCATGCGCCATATCCGATCTATGTGCCGGGGCGACCGGATGTCAGCGAGTACATGCAAAAAAATGTTATCCCGAAAAGTATTGCTATCGCAGGCATGATGGAAATACCGTGGGTCGTGATGCATCCCTTTAAATTGCAGTATAGTTATGGGATAGATGTAGAACACGCGATGAATCTGCAGTTCTTTCAATCTCTCATTCCGATGCTGCAAGAACATCATATTGGTGTGTGTGTAGAAAATTTATATGAAAGTGTGGGCAAGCGTATTACGGAGGGCACATGCGCAGATCCTAAGGAAGCCATCTGGTATGTAGATACCTTGAATCAGTTGGCGGGAGAAGAACTTTTCGGATGCTGCCTAGATACGGGACATATGGAACTGGTACACAGAGAACCGGCAGATTATGTCAGAGCGATCGGCAGCCGACTGAAGATTCTGCATATGCATGAAAATGACGCTATTGGCGATCTGCACCAGATGCCATATACCTTTGGAACAAAGGCAGAAGATGGCGTGGACTGGAAAGATTTTCGGCAGGCACTGGATGAGATTGGATTTGATGGGACACTCAGTTTTGAGACTTTCCCTTGTGTGAACAGTTTCCCGAGAGGAGCAAGGCAAGAGGTACTTATGACGATAGGTGAGATTGGGAGAGAATTAGTGCAACAATAGGGATGATAGATGTTGGAATAGATGCTATACTAATGCTTATAGAAGTATAGAGAGATGGAAGGTGGATGGCAATGGGAATATATCTGAATCCGGGAAATGAAGAATTTGTAAAAGCGGTTAATACGAAACCCTATGTAGATAAGACAGGAATGATTGCGATCACAAATGCTTTGTTGAATACAGAGCATCAGAATATTTGTGTCAGCCGTCCGCGCCGTTTTGGCAAGTCTATGGCTGCAAATATGCTGGTGGCATATTATGACAGAAGTTGTGACTCTAGGGATTTATTTCATTCCCTTAGGATTTCATCGGATGAAAGTTTTGAAAAACATCTGAATAAGTACAATGTGATCCATATCAACATGATTGATTTCCTTAGCAGGGCAGATTCTATGGATGCGTTAATAGATTATCTGCAGAAAAGATTGTTGTGGGATATAAAGAAGGAATACGCGGATGTGGATTGCTTTGACTGGAACGATCTGGTGGATGTTTTAGAGACGATATATAGCGAGAAGCGGATTCCTTTTATCATTGTTATTGATGAGTGGGATTGCATTTTTAGGAAATACCCGGATGATACGGAAGAGCAAAAGAAGTATCTGGATTTTTTGAGATTTTTACTGAAGGGGAAAAGGTATGTTGCTCTTGCTTATTTGACAGGAATCTTGCCAATCAAAAAATACGGAGAACACTCTGCTTTAAATATGTTTGACGAGTATTCTATGACCAATCAGCGGGAATTGGCAGAATATACCGGCTTTACGGAAGAGGAAGTAGAGGCTTTATGCCAAGCGTATGATATGCCGTATGAGCAGACAAAACAGTGGTATGACGGCTATGATCTCAAGGGCGTACAGATATATAACCCGAGGTCTGTTGTTATGTCTATGCTGGGGCATGATTTTGACAGTTACTGGACGAAGACAGAGACTTATGAGGCATTGAAAAAGTATATAC
>CAVGHS010000188.1:0-2196 GCA_963629085.1 bacterium | reverse complement strand
GGCAAAAGCAAAAGGCCTGCCGAGGACAGCAGGGCACACCGCAGGAGCGAAAAATGTGGAGGTCGTCTGCGAGGAAGCATACAATATGGGAATCGAGTACCTGACCCTCTATGCATTTTCGACAGAGAACTGGAACCGCTCCAAGGAAGAAGTGGCAGCCCTGATGAAGTTGCTGAACCAGTACTTGAAGAACTGTCTAAAGACGGCAAAGAAGAACAATATGCGTATCCGTGTGATCGGAGATATTTCCAGATTGGATTCGTCCATGCAGGATAAGATCCGATTTTTGGAGAAAGAATCTGCATCCTATACCGGACTGAATCTGACCATTGCCATCAATTATGGCAGCCGGGATGAGATCGTCCGTGGCATCAAGCGGATGTATCAGGATGTGGAAGAACATAAATTGGAGGCGGATGCCATTACCGAGGAAACGGTCAGTTCTTATTTGGATACCGCAGACCTGCCGGATCCGGATCTGATGATCCGTACCAGTGGGGAGCAGCGTTTATCCAATTACTTATTGTGGCAGTTAGCGTACGCAGAATTCTATTTTACCCCGGTCGCATGGCCGGATTTCCATGGTGAGGAATTAAGAAAAGCCGTGGAAGCATATGAAAATAGAGATCGAAGATATGGAAAGGTTTAAGAGGTTTTACAATGTTTAAGACTAGATTGATCAGTGGCATCGTATTGGTTGCGATTGCCCTGGTGGTAATTATTACAGGGGGCAATGTCCTGCTTTCGGTTATGGGGATCATTTCTCTCATTGGTATGTTTGAGTTATATCGTGTATTTCAGATGGAAAAGTCACTGGCGGCAGTCGTTGGTTATCTGGCAGCCATTGTCTTTTATCTGAATCTGTATTTTGGCTTTTTTACGGATCCAATGATCCTGCCTATGCTGTTTTTGATCCTGCTTTTGGCGGTCTATGTTTTCTCTTACCCAAAGTATAAGGCAGACCAGATCATGGCATGTTTCTTTGCCTTGTTTTATGTGGCAATGATGCTTTCTTTTATCTACCAGACCAGAATGCTGGAAGGTGGAAAGTATCTGGTATGGTTGATCTTTCTTTGCTCATGGGGCAGTGATACCTGTGCTTATTGTGTGGGCATGTTGTTTGGCAAGCATAAGATGTCACCGGTCCTGAGTCCGAAAAAGTCGGTAGAAGGTGCTGTGGGCGGTGTGGTTGGAGCCGCACTTTTGACCGCTCTTTATGTATCGATCTTCCTCAGCCAACTTGGCATCACGATGACGGAAGTCTGGCTTTTAGCAGGCGTTTCTGCTATAGGTGCTCTGATCTCTATGGTAGGAGATCTGGCGGCTTCTGCGATCAAGCGCAATTATGATATCAAGGACTATGGCAAACTGATCCCTGGACATGGCGGTATATTGGATCGTTTTGACAGCGTGATCATTACTGCACCGATCATATTCTTTTTAGCATCGAGAGTTTTGTAGGAGAGGATAAGATGAAACATATTGCAATTCTTGGTTCCACGGGTTCGATCGGAACACAGACACTGGATATTGTAGATCAAAATAAAGAAGACTTACAGGTGGTAGCCCTTGCGGCTGGCAGCAATATAGCATTACTGGAAAAGCAGGCGAGAAAGTATCAGCCGACTTTGGTTGCGGTCTGGGACCAGGAGCGTGCCAAAGAATTAAAAGAAAATTTACAGGACACAGAGATCTCTGTAGTATCCGGCATGGACGGACTTTTGGCAGTAGCGACGCACCCGGCATCTGAAATCTTAGTAACGGCGATCGTTGGCATGCTCGGTATCCGTCCGACGATCGCTGCGATCGAAGCAGGAAAGGATATTGCCCTTGCCAATAAGGAAACCCTGGTAACGGCTGGACATATCATTATGCCTCTGGCAAAAAAATGTGGCGTATCTATTCTGCCGGTTGACAGTGAACACAGTGCCATTTTCCAGTCCTTGCAGGGCAATGCGCACAATAAGATCAAGAAGATCCTGCTGACGGCATCCGGTGGTCCTTTCCGTGGAAAGACCTATGAGGAATTGGAGCATGTGACCTTAGAAGATGCCTTAAAGCATCCGAATTGGAGCATGGGAAAGAAGATCACCATTGATTCTGCAACTATGGTCAACAAGGGCTTGGAAGTCATGGAGGCAAAATGGCTCTTTGGTGTCAAGCCTTCCCAGATCGAGGTTGTGGTACACCCACAGA
>CAVGHS010000187.1:0-2205 GCA_963629085.1 bacterium | reverse complement strand
CTGCTGGTGGGGTACTTATCCGGTAGCGGTATTTAGTCAGCTGGAAAAACTCGATTTTACAGGGAAAAAGGTCATGGCGCTTATGACACATGAGGGAAGTGGACTTGGCAACAGTGAGCGCGACCTCAGAAAGATCTGTAAGGGCGCTACATTTGGTAATGGCATTGCTGTTCATGGGGCGGATGCAGAAAGAGCAGAAGCAGCCGTCGCTGATTGGGCAAAGAAAAGCGTAAAGTAGGAAAGGTAGGACAGGATAATGAGCAAAAAAGAGGTAATGATCGTAACAGGCGCAGGGCAGATTTCCATGGCGATCGCAAGACGCGTGGGCTATGGCAAGAAAATTGTCATGGGCGATAAAAATATAGATAATGCAAAGACAATCGCAGAGATCATGAATAATGCGGGCTTTGACGTAGAACCGGTTGAGATGGATCTTTCTTCCCGAGAATCTATTTTGGCGCTGATCGCAAAGGCACAGGAGTATGGTGAGATCAAAATGCTCGTCAACGGCGCAGGTGTTTCACCGAGCCAGGCACCGATCGAAGCCATTTTAAAGGTTGATCTGTACGGAACAGCAGTTTTATTGGAAGAAGTGGGAAAAGTCATTGCAGAAGGCGGCTGCGGCGTTACCATTTCCAGCCAGTCCGGATGGAGAATGCCGCAACTTACCGCAGAGGAGGATGCAGCCCTTGCAACGACACCAACGGAAGAATTGCTGGATCTTGAGATCTTGCAGCCGGAAAACATCAAAGATACTTTGCATGCATACCAGATGGCAAAACGCTGCAACGAGAAGCGCGTTATGGCACAGTCGGTCGAATGGGGCAAGCGAGGCGCAAGATTAAACGATATTGCACCGGGCATTATTGTAACTCCTCTGGCTATGGATGAGTTCAATGGATCGCGCGGAGATTTTTACAAGAATATGTTTGCCAAGTGCCCGGCAGGACGACCGGGAACCGCGGATGAAGTGGCAAATGTAGCCGAACTTCTGATGAGTGATAAAGGGGCATTTATCACAGGTTCTACTTTCCTGATCGATGGTGGCGCAACTTCCTCCTATTACTACGGACCATTAAAGCCGGAAAAATAAGTGCATGTATCTTGAAAAAGAGAACAAAAAGAGGTATGCTTATATGCAAATATAAAAGGCTTGTCTCGGCATAATGGAAGACTATAGATTTTACTGTTTCTGAACATAACAGTCTGATCTATAGTCTTTTTTTGTGATAGGAAAAGCATAAAGGAGAAATGTTTTATTCGGTTACAACTGACTCGGTTACAACCGAATAAAAATTGACAAGGAAGTATATTCTACTTATACTATATATGTTATTACATATTTTCAGTTCGGAGGATATTGTGTATGTTTTATGGAAGAGAAGATGAAAGAAAAAAACTGAGTACAATGTTCCATGCAGAGGGGCAGATGATTTCTCTGATTTATGGAAGGCGACGAATTGGAAAGAGTGAACTTATTAAGCAGGTATTAAAAGAAACGAATATAAAAGGTATTTACTATGAATGTAAACAAACCTCAGAACAGAATAATGTAGATAGTCTGGCAGAACTTATTGGAGAGAACTTTGGGTTTCCCAAACCGGCGTTTGAAAACATGGAAGTTCTCTTACGTTTTTTGTTTAAAATGTCAGAAGAAGAGCCAATGATCTTAGTTTTGGATGAATATCCATATTTACGGGAAAATGCAAAGGGACTAGATAGTATTTTACAATCGGTCATAGATTCTTATAAAGATACTTCCAATATGAAACTGATTGTCTGTGGTTCTTACGTGGATACGATGAAATCACTTTTAGAAAAACAGAATCCATTGTATGGCAGAATTGATCTTACACTCAATCTAAAGCCCATGGATTATTACGAATCTGCATTATTTTACCCTGAATTTTCTGAGGAAGATAAGGTGAGATTATTCAGTGTGTTTGGTGGGATTCCATATTACAATCGATTGATTGATGCAAAAAAAAGTGTGCGTGAGAATATCATAGATCTTATCGCCTCGCCTGGGGCACGTCTGGAAAATGAGGTGTCCATGTATTTGAATTCCGAAATTTCTAAAATTACAAATGCAAATGAAGTCTTTGAAGCGTTGGCAAAGGGGTACTCAAGATACAAGGATATTCTTGATCAGTCAAATGTTTCGAGCGGACCGGCGTTGATCGATGTTCTTGATAAGTTGATGCG
>CAVGHS010000186.1:725-2224 GCA_963629085.1 bacterium | reverse complement strand
AAAGTTCATTCAGATCAATTTCTTCCTCTGGTTCAAAATTATCTACATAGCGAGGAATATTCAGGTTAAAATCATTTTTTTGAAGATCCTCAAAACTTGCCAGATATGCCTCTTTATCTACCGTTTGTCGATTGTTATATAATTCTATAACTTGATCGATGTGTGCATCTGTCATCATATTCTGTTTTTTGCCTTTTTCAAACTTTTTGGACGCATCAATAAAAAGTACGTCACGTCCATCTCTATGTTTTTTCAAGACAATAATACAGGTCGGAATGGATGTATTATAAAATAAGTTTGCCGGCAATCCGATCACTGCATAGATATTTCCTGAACGTAAGAGTTTTTCTCGTATTTTTCCTTCCGCTGCTCCACGGAATAAGACACCATGTGGAAGTACGATTGCCATGGTTCCATTACTCTTCAAATGATACAATCCATGCAGTAAAAATGCATAATCAGCCTTAGACTTTGGCGCCAATACCCCATAGTCGCTAAATCTTTCATCCTGTAAGAATCCAGATGCAGCCGACCATTTTGCAGAGTATGGTGGATTCATAAGTACCATATTAAAATCCGTCTCTTCATCTGTAGGCCAATCTCCATCTAAAGTATCACCATTTCGTAACTTCTGATTCTCTGCCACAACACCATGAAGAAACATATTCATTCTCGCCAGATTGTAGGTCGAGTTATTCTTTTCCTGTCCATAATATTTGATATTAGATGGCTCTTTCGAGTATTTTTTCGCATTTAACAAGAGTGATCCTGATCCCATACACGGATCATATACAGACAATCCTTTTTTACCTTCTTGTCCTGAAATAGCAATTTTTGTCAATATCTTTGATACTGCCTGCGGTGTATAGAATTCCCCTGCCTTCTTTCCTGTTTCCGATGCAAATTGTCCAATCAAATATTCATATGCATTTCCCAATACATCGCTATCAGAGTTCAGTAAATCTGCCTTATCAATTTCCTTTATTAAACTTGCAATCGTATCACTCTGCTTCTGATCTCCGGTTCCCAATCGATTGGAATACAGATCAATATCGGCAAAAAGATCCGCAAATAAAGGATCGCTCTGTTCTATATTGTTGAAAGCCTTTTGTAATTGCTCTCGATCGAACATATTATTTCTCGCCGCATCTGCAAAAAATGTATAAGTCAACTCCGGCTCAATAATATAATGACATTCTATTTTCAGTTCTTCGATGAATTCTTCTGCACTTTCATCAGCCAATGCTTCTTTATAAGTATCTAACGCTTCTTTTAACGAATCCGGTTTTTCATCACACAAAAGGTCATATGCCTTTATCAAAAAGGAATCTGATAAATATTTATAAAATACAATGCCAAGTAAATAATCCTTATATTCATTCGCATCCATCTTGGAACGCAAAATATCTGCGCCACTCCACAATACGCTGATTAAGTCCTTACTATTTTCTGTCTCGCCCATCCATAGTTCCTCCCATTTTTTCATCTAAGAAGATTTT
>CAVGHS010000186.1:0-715 GCA_963629085.1 bacterium | reverse complement strand
GAAAGATATAAACATTTAATATAACCGTTTTGGAGGGAAAAGAATGAAACGTGAACAATTAGGAAGCCACCTTGGCTTTATCATGCTGTCGGCAGGATGCGCTATTGGCTGCGGAAATATGTGGAAATTTCCATGGATGTGCGGGCAAAATGGTGGCGGCTCTTTTATGCTGGTCTATATCATCTGCCTGATCATCCTCGGTATTCCGGCTCTTACCATGGAATTTGCAATCGGCAGAGCCGCGCAGACCAGTCCTCTCAATATGTATAAGAAATTGGAAAAGCCAGGGCAAAAATGGGGCGGCTTTGGCATTATCTGTCTGATCGGCAATCTGGCACTGATGGCATTTTATACCGTGGTATGCGGATGGCTGATCTATTACTTTTGTAAATTTGTTGCCGGACAGCATCAGACTTTAGGTTTTTCCTCTATGATCGCCAGTCCTACGATTAATGTAGTTTTTCTACTCATAACGGTTGTCCTTGCCTTTTTCATCCTGTCCTTTCATTTACAGGGCGGGCTTGAGCGGATCACCAAATTTATGATGAGTGCACTTTTAGTGCTCATGCTGGTACTGGCAGTCCACAGCCTTTTATTAAAAGGTGCCGGACAAGGCTTACTTTTTTATCTGAAACCGGACATTTCCAAGATCAACGGATCTGTCGTGGTTGCCGCCATGAATCAGGCATTTTTCACGCTTTCCACCGGTATGGGA
>CAVGHS010000185.1:0-2252 GCA_963629085.1 bacterium | reverse complement strand
GCAAAGGATCATGCCTGCGCCTCTTCCTTTGCACCAAATAATTTTTTCAAGCAAGAAAATGCAACACAAACACCCAGGACCATCAAAAGAATGGCAACGATAAACTGCAATCCGTCTACAAGGAAAGTTGCCTGTCCACTTGCGATATTGGTGACAAGGGCAATGGTCTTTTGGATCAGTGCTGTAAATGTAACTGCTAACATAATAAACATTGGTGCGTATAATGTCCAGCCCGTTCTTCCTGTTGTCTTTAAGAATACAGAAAGTGCGATCAAAACCAGGGCTGCCAACAACTGGTTGGCAGAGCCAAAGAGTGGCCATACATTGTTGTATCCGCCCAGTGTCAAAAGATAACCAAAGAATAAGGTAATGACGGTTGCAAAATATTTATTGGTAAGTACTTTCTGCCATCCCGGCATCTTGGATGTATCCGTGGTATCTCCAAGGAAAAGTTCCTGGAAGGACATACGACCGATTCTTGCGACCGAATCCAGCGAAGTCAAAGCCAGGGCAGATACACACATAGTCATAAATACGGTTGCCACCTGTACCGGCAGACCTAATTTTTCCAAGAATCCTGCAACACCGGTGGAAAAGATAGAAAATGGTGTTCCTTCCGGCTTTGTACCATTGACAGCAACAGCACCGACAACAACCAGGGCAACGATTCCAAGCAGGGATTCAACAACCATGGCACCATAGCCAACCATCGGCATATCTTTTTCATTACTGATGGTCTTGGATGATGTACCGGAAGATACCAGACTGTGGAATCCGGAAACAGCACCGCAGGCGATCGTTACAAACAGGGTCGGGAAGAGATAACTTCCGTCTACATTAAATCCGTTAAAGGCATTGAGCTGCATAGTCGGATGCGCAACGACGACACCGACAACGGCTCCAATGATCATTCCCAGTAACATAAAGGTTGTCATATAATCTCTTGGCTGCATCAAAAGCCACATTGGCATAACCGATGCTAAAAAGAGGTAAGCCATGATGATGTAGATCCATGCCGTCTTAGTTGCATAGATTGGGAAATGCATACCCAATGCAAACATGCCGACCAAAAGTGCAATAGCAACAACGGCTCTGACCCACTCTTTCATCTGTCCGACACATTTTTGGATGATACCAAAGATGATGGCAACCACGATAAACAACATAGAAATAGAAGCGGCAGCAGAATCTGCATAGGCTGTAGAAGCACTCATATCAGCCACACCTTTTCCTACAAAAGTACCGGCAACCATATCGGTGAAGGCTGCGATAACAAGGAGGGTAAAGAGCCAGCAGAACAGCATAAACAACTTTCTTCCTGTCTTGCCGATATACTTTTCAATGATCATTCCCATAGACTTTCCTTCATTTTTAACAGAAGCATACAAGGCTCCAAAGTCCTGTACGGCTCCGAAGAAGAGTCCTCCAATGATCAGCCAAAGGAGTACCGGCACCCAGCCGAATACAGACGCTAAGATCGGTCCGGTGACAGGACCTGCGCCTGCGATAGAGGAAAACTGATGGGAAAATACCGTAAACTTCGATGACGGCACATAGTCCTGTCCATCCTCATGTGTGTATGCCGGGGTCTTTGCCTTTGGGTCGATCCCCCATTTGTTTGCCAGCCATCTTCCATAAAACAGATAGCCGGCGCCAAGTGCTACAATTCCGATTAAAACAATAACTAATCCATTCATGTCTTTTTTCCGCGCTCACGCGGCTCCCTTCTATAAATTCCTGCAAAGAGTCTATGTACTAAAAAAGCCTCCGTCTTTAGCACTCACTAAAGACGAAGGCTCTATGCTTCCGCGTTACCACTTTAATTGCCACAAAATGTGACCTCTCAACCTCATCACCACAATCTTTCTTGCAGAAATAAGTCTCCATATAACGGTGGAAACCGGTGGCACCTACTGACCAAGAAGGTATTCAGCGCACTGCTCGCAGAGGATAATCAAAAGAACCATACCTTGTCTCGCACCAACCGACAAGTCTCTGCACTGTATGAGGTGTCCTCGTGATCTTGTTCTGTTCTTTGCATTTACTCTTTGTTTGTTCTTAAATTACCACCGACATTTTCCAATGTCAATAAATTTTCTTATAAATATTCCACATTATCCGCAATTTTGTGAATAATTCAAAGTTTTTTAGGGTTTTCCTTTGTATTTTTATGAATTATTTCACTGCCTTTATTTCTAAATTTTTTATTACGAATTGCAATTTACCATGCACTTTCAGCCATCTGTGCTAAA
>CAVGHS010000184.1:0-2291 GCA_963629085.1 bacterium | reverse complement strand
AACTATAATGATGTAAAATAAAGTTTGAAGGTGATCTTTTTATGGCAAAATATAAGAAAAAATTAGATGATGACATACGTTGTCCACTGGAATATGGGCTGGCAATATTTGGCGGCAAATGGAAGTCCCGTATCATATGTGTGCTTTCCGCTAGCGAGAAGTTGCGTTACAGTGAAATCCGCAGAGAAATGTATAACATTACGGACGCTGTTCTGGCGGCAACTTTAAAAGATCTGATAGAAGATGATATCGTTGCGCGGAAGTCTTATGACGAGATCCCACCGAAGGTGGAATATTCACTGACGCAGAAGGGAAAATCCGTTGTCCCTATTTTGCAAAGTATCTGTGAGTGGTCCGATATTTTTTATAAGGAAGACGGGACAAATGAAATGGTACAATGTCAGAAATGTGATCATCACAGATAAGGAGAATGTATGCTTAGATTTACAGAGGAAAAAATATTTACGCAGGAGCAGGTGCAAGACTTATTTTTGTCTGTTCATTGGATTTCGGGAAATTATCCGGAACGCTTATACAAGGCGCTTATGCATTCATCCATGGTACTTACTGTTTGGGATGGTGAAAAATTGGTCGGGCTTACGAGGGTATTGGATGATACCGCAATGTTAGCGCAGATACATTATGTTCTGGTAGCCCCACAGTATCAGGGACAAGGTATCGCCGGTAAAATGATCGAGTATGTAAAAGAAAAATACAAAGATTTCCTCTATATTGAAGGGATGCCGGAGGATAAAAGCAACGTGCCATTTTATGAAAAACATGGTTTTACTGTCATGGAAAATGGTGCTGCGATCCAAATATGCAATTTTTTATAAAAATTATTTGACCCAAAATTCGCACTGCTACAGGAAAGCGTCTGTTAAGAAGTATGTATTGCTTTTCTCAGATGGCGGATATGCAAAAAAATCATGAGCAAACAGAGTAACTTACAAATCGGAATTTAAGGGGCAAATTGATAATGACAATAGAAGAAATTTTTAGCGATTTATATGATAAATATGGTGAAGATTTTAACTGGTATATGATTCCATTAACACAGGCTAGTGGAGTGTTTGTTACTGAATTAAAAAAAGAAATTGGGGAAGACCACTTCTTATATGAAAAAAGAATTTGGGCAGTAGCAAAGTGTGAATCTAATGATGATGTGTTATATGTTACTGACAACGGAAGGAATGCGGACATCTACTATATTTTCCATTTGACTTACTCAAAGCATAATGCCGATGGATTTCCGCGATATGAAGAATTAAAAGATGTATATGCAGTAAAAGTATTTATGGAGCAGTCCATAATGAAAAGTAGAAATATTGTGGAGGGAGACAGATGAATATCACAGTATATCTTGGAGCATTTGAGGGAAATGACCCGGAATTGGCAGAAGCAGTCAAAGCCTTGGGTACATGGATCGGGCAAAGTGGAAATGCGCTTGTGTATGGCGGTTCTAAATCCGGCTTGATGGGGCAACTTGCGGAAAGTGCCTTAAAGGCGGGAGCACAGGTTACAGGAGTGGAACCGCAGTTTTTTATTGATGACGATTTCCAATATGAAGGATTGACAGAATTGATCGTCACCAAGGATATGACAGAGCGCAAAAACAAGATGATCGAACTTGGGAACGCTTTTATTGCATTCCCGGGAGGGACAGGTACGCTGGAAGAGATAACAGAGGTAATGTCAAAGGTATCACTAAAGCAGTTGGACGCACCTTGCATTTTATACAATCTCAATGGCTACTATGACAGCCTTATGACGCTTCTTAGACAAATGATCGATAGTGGTCTATCATCAGAAGAGAGGCAAAAAGGCATTTGTTTTGCCAATGATCTGGAGCAGATAAAGGATATTTTGGGGACGTAGGAAGTAGTAAGAAGAGATAATTGTTTCGGCAAGAAAGAAAAAATGCGAATGGTGGAATGATGGAATTTAAAACAGTAGGCGACAGATCAAATCCGGCAATCCTCTTTTTTCACGCAATGGGTGTGACCGGGGAAAGTAGCATGCCGGTTGCGGAGAAAATGGTGGACAGTTTGCGCAGATTGGAGATGTTGGAAACCATCAAGGTGACCATTGTGCCATTTTGCCAGGTAAATGCAGAACATGCCTACAAAGAGGGGGAAGATGATCGCAGTCTGCACAAATGGCGCGAAGTGCATCGTCAGGCATTTGCCCCGGATTATGCTGCGGTTGGACTGGATTTTGACGAAAATGGAGCATGTGTTTTGGAGGAATTCGAGGTTGTGTATCCGCAAATATAATGGCAAGTTATATAT
>CAVGHS010000183.1:501-2298 GCA_963629085.1 bacterium | reverse complement strand
GATCAATGCATCATACGTCTCGGGATCATCAATGGTTCCCACCTCGATTGTATAATTTTTATATAAACCGATGGTTTCTATCTGGATATCTCCGTCCTCGGTACGTTCTGCAAACTTTTCCAGAAAATCCAATGTCCTCTTGATAGATACCAATGGCACATAGTATGTCGTGTCATCGATAATCAAACCCTGTGTATATTTTGCCGTCATATATTCATCTCCTAACCCGATACCACGGTCACACCAAGACGCTGTTGCTCTGCCTGGATGTATGGAAGTTGTGCTCTGGCAACTTGCTTGCCATTCATTTCCAAGATCAAGGTACTTGGTGTACGACCGGTCGGCATCTTACTTGCTATCTTATATGCCAGATCATCCATCCATCCGGTATTGTTTTCCAGCGGAAGTACCGCTTCACGTCCTGCTTCTCCAATATTTGCAATCGTCGAACCTATAGCAATGCCACCATATGCCAGACGCGGTACATTAACGGCATGCACATGGGCAATATTAAAACCAAAGTTCTTACCACCGATCTTCGGCACCCAGTCCGGGATATTGAAATGCAATCCATTAAAGGCATCGATGATCGTATTGGCTGCGTTCACAACACCATTTGCCATGACATCAACACCACCAAGAATCGCATTGATGATCGCCTTAATGACAAGCCATGTTCCTTGGAATATTTCCGCCATTCCCTGACATACTTTTCGCCAGTCTCCGTTGACAAGCCCTGTAATAACATCTATAAAGCCTGTGAAAACTGCGATAATGCCTGTAATGATATCAGCAATAAACTTCGCCATACCAAACACCAGCGATGTTACTGTCTGAATGATCGGTGCCACCGTAGGGATAATATATGCGATCAGAAAAGCAATAAACGGAACCAATACGTTTTTCCACAAGGCACTGATCAGATCGATAATACTTCCGATCAACTTCAAAAACTGTGCCACCATCGGCTGAATGTGTGCCGTAACCAGTTCCTCCCACTTCTTACCTATGGCATCTAATATCGGCTTGATATAGACATTCCAGAATGCCAGAAAGATGTTCTGGATCGCTGAAATGCCCGCCTTGATGTTGTCGCCAAAAGGCTTAAAGTGATCCTCCCATAGAGATTTCACAGTCTTCTTGACTTCATCCGACTTCTTGCCAAACAGGATCATGGCGGCTACGATCGCAACAATCGCTCCAACAACGACCGCCGCCGGTGCGCCAAATGCCATAAATACACCAGCCACAAGTCCAAAGGCACTTACCAGTGCCAGTGCCACATTCTTTGCATTTGCTCCATGCTCCACAATATCTTTTAGTGCTAACACCAATCCGGCAATAGACGCGACCATAATCACAATTCCTGCCGCTAATGATCCGGACAGTGCAAGGACACCGCCTGCCGCTATCGAAACACCTGTGATGTAGCCGATCAAGCCTTTCCAATCCACACCTTTGTCCCACATATGAAAGTAACTCACGACCGCAAGAGCCGCGCCAGCAATGATCGCGATTGTACCGGAAATACCTCCTAATAGTGGGGACATCGCTTTCAGACCGGAAATCAGATCATATACTTTCCATGTCAGAAATGCTGCACCAATGGCAAGAACGACCGGCAACAATCCCTGCAATGCTTTTTTGACGGTATTGATCCATTTAAAGTCATCCTCGGTCAGTGCCACCTCTTCATATTCCGGGCTTGTACTACCGCTACTGCTTCCACCGCTATCGGATGTGTCATTCTTCTGTAACACATTCAAATCATCAAACGCAGCCAAGGCTCCTGCCGCC
>CAVGHS010000183.1:0-491 GCA_963629085.1 bacterium | reverse complement strand
CTCTGGTCCATGTGCTTTTGCCACTCACGGCAGAGATAAACTTGTTGATCGCATTGATCGCATTAGTAAGCCATCCGCACAAAGTCACAATAGCCGGTGTCAGTGCCGAGACGATCGGTGCCGACAATGCCCCCAGTGATGCCTTTAACAGTTCTGTCGCACTCTGCATCTGCGACATCTTGGCATTAAAGTCACTGGAATACTTTGCCATATTCTGCACCCCTGTCTTAAATGCGGAAATCATAGCATTAAAGCCCTTGGTGATCCAATTAAAGATAAAAAGTGACAAAGTGATCCCCTTTAGACGAGATAGGAGGTTTGAAAATAAACCGGATGTTTTCTTGGCAGCCTTAGAAACCTTCGATAACTGCTTGTCTGCCAATTCTTCATGCTTCTTCTGCAAGACCTCCATCTGGTTATTGCAATCGCGAAGTTGATCTGCATACTTCTTGTACTTATCTGTCTCTTTCATATTCTGATACGCAGTACCT
>CAVGHS010000182.1:0-2431 GCA_963629085.1 bacterium | reverse complement strand
GTCGTCGCCTCTGTAGAAACATCCATACCTTTTTCCTTCTGGTAGGAAGCATTTGCAATGGCAAGAGACACCGGAACTGCAACGACTAACGTAACAACCGCTGTGATTATTATCGTAAGCACAGGAGCACCTCCCTTATTTAATTTTATTGTACATACATCATGAAAAATTACTAATCTACATATAAATACAACAATTAAATTTTATACTTTCTTATAGGGCTTGTCAAGAATATATCCCTCAATCCCATTCTGAAAATCCCCTCCGCAAGACACGGCTGATCTCGCCGGACGCAAAGCCTCTTTGCATAAGAAAACGATACATCTTGGCTTCTTCCTGCCGTGTTGCTGTCTCGGGATCATAACCCTTCTTCTGTAATAAAGCAGCGATCAATTCCATCTGTGATTGCTCCAATTCTTCTTCCATGCAAAAGTCAATGATCTCCCGATCGATCCCCTTTTTCAAAAGATCCTGCGTCATGCGGAGACGACTGCGGCTGGTCTGGTAAAAACGGATATGCGACCTTGCCAGACGCTCATCATCCAGATAATGATAACTTGCCACATAGGCAATGGCACTCTCGATCGCCTGCTCCGGATAACCACCTTCACGCAGTTTGCTCTCTAACTGTCTGGTCGACCGATCCATCTTTTCCAATAAATGCATAGCGCGGCGCTTGGCTCTGGGGATAAGGATCTCCTCCAGGATCTTTTCATACATCTCCTCTGTAATCTCGTCATGCTCCTGCAATCCTAACTGCCGCACTTCTCCCTTGTAGAGTGCAAGATCCACCCCATTGCTGAGGTGGATCTTAAATTTATTCTTTCCTGCTGTGTCAATCGATTCTATGTACACTATGACACTCCTACTCTTCTTCTACGGTCTCTTTCTCTTCTGTCTCCTCCGGCTTGAAGTGTGCTCTGACCTGCTGTTCGATCTCATCACGCACTTCCGGATGCTCACGCAGATATGTCTTGGCATTCTCGCGTCCCTGTCCGATCTTGTCTCCATTGTAGGCATACCATGCGCCGGACTTGTTGACAATATCAAGGTCTGCCGCAATATCCAAAATATCACCCTCTTTGGAAATACCCTGACCAAACATGATATCAAATTCTGCCTCTCTAAATGGCGGTGCGATCTTGTTCTTTACAACCTTGATACGAGTACGGTTGCCAATGACCTCTCCCTGCTGCTTGATTGCCTCGATACGACGCACATCCAGACGTACAGAAGAATAGAACTTAAGTGCTCTACCACCGGTCGTCGTCTCCGGATTGCCGAACATCACGCCGACCTTCTCACGCAACTGGTTGATAAAGATAACGATACAATTTGACTTGCTGATCACGGCGGTCAACTTACGAAGTGCCTGTGACATCAGACGCGCCTGTAAGCCGACATGGGAATCTCCCATATCTCCGTCGATCTCTGCCTTTGGAACCAGAGCAGCAACGGAATCCACGATAACGATATCCACCGCACCGGAACGCACCATAGTCTCTGTGATCTCCAAAGCCTGCTCTCCATTGTCCGGCTGGGAAATATAAAGATTGTCAATATCTACCCCGATGTTCTTGGCATAGACAGGATCCAACGCGTGCTCTGCATCAATGAAGCCTGCGATACCGCCTGCCTTTTGTACCTCTGCGACCGCATGTAAAGCCACTGTCGTCTTACCACTGGACTCCGGTCCATAGATCTCAATAATCCTGCCCTTTGGCAGACCGCCCTGTCCTAAGGCAATATCAAGACTGAGGGAACCGGTCGGTACCGTCTCGACCTGCATCTGGTTGCTGGTGTCGCCGAGTTTCATGATCGAGCCCTTGCCATACTGCTTTTCTATCTGGGAAATCGCTGCGTCTAACGCCTTTAACTTATCATCATTTGCCATAACTAAAAACCTCCATATCGAACCTTTGTTCGTTTTCATGTTCTAATACTATTATACTTCCACAAAAAAGTCAACCTCATTTTGTGTTCCTTTGTTATTATCCTGTATCGTGGGGATTGTAAAACGAAAAAAGACAGTAGCAAATCGCTACTGCCTTATTATATCCAGTGGTTGTCCCTTCTGTCAAGACTCATCTTGGCACAGGTTGGCTCCCCTATCTTGATGAACTTAACTGCGTCCAAACTCTGATAAGATCAGACCCTCGTTTCGATCCAGTGTCATACCGACGCTCCAGGAGTTGACAAATAAAAGAAGCGGTCTGCCCTTCAGATCTTTGATCTTCTTCATATCCGAAGTACCGGAGATCTTATCCAGATCAATGTCCTCATTTTCGATCCAGCGGATGTGCTCATATGGCAGATTTTCCATGCGGATCTCAACATTATATTCGTTGTTCAGACGATACTTTAAGACATCAAATTGCAGGACACCGACAACACCGACTATGATCTCTTCCATACCGGTATTGTACTCCTG
>CAVGHS010000181.1:0-2463 GCA_963629085.1 bacterium | reverse complement strand
TGCAGAGGCTCTGCCCACCTTATGATTGGTCCTGGTCAAAAAGCGGGAATGGTCCACAGGTCAGTATGATACATACGGCTATGTCTGAATTTTGCAGATTATACCCGGAATACACCGCCACACCGATGTCGGTATGTTCTGCCATGAGTCAGGGCTATATCGGATATGACTTACAGAATGCGATTCGTAGTGAACTTCTGACCCATGGAATATACAAGACGGTTTCTACCGTTCTGACGCAGGTCATGGTAGATCCTTATGATGAAGCCTTTTACAAACCGAGTAAGGTGATCGGTCGTGTGATGAGTGAGGCAGAGGCTGCAGAAGAAGAAAAGAAGGGCAATCATGTAGTCGCAGTCGAAGGTGGCTATCGACGTATCGTGGCAACACCAAAGCCGATGGATATCGTGGAGATCGATGCGATCAAGGCACTTTGCGATGCAGGACAGGTTGTGATCGCCTGCGGCGGTGGCGGTATCCCGGTATTGCAGCAGGATAACCACCTAAAGGGCGCGAGTGCGGTCATTGAAAAAGATACGATTGCCGGACAACTGGCAGACCAGTTGGATGCTGATATGCTTGTTATTTTGACCGGTGTAGATAAGGTATGTCTGGGCTTTGGTACAGACCATGAAAAACCTCTGGATTATATGAGCATAAAAGATGCGAAAAACTACATGGCAGCCGGAGAATTTGAGGAAGGCACGATGCTTCCAAAGATCCAGGCGGCAGTAGATTACATTGGAGATTCTGCGATCCGCAAAGTGCTGATCACAAAACTCTCCGCAGAAGATGCTGCGATTGGTGGCGAGAACGGCACCATGATCGGCAAATAAGAATTGAGAATAGGGATAGGAAAAGGAAATGGAACAGGTCAGAAAGACAAAAATTATTTGTACAATGGGTCCTTCCACAGAAAAAGAAGGCGTACTGGAAAAGTTGATGTTGGCAGGTATGAACGTTGCACGTTTTAACTTTTCACATGGAGATCACGAGGAACAGATGGGACGTTTGACCCAGTTGCGTGCGACACGAGAGAAATTAGGTTTGCCGGTAGCGGCACTTTTGGATACTAAGGGACCGGAGATCCGTCTCCGCGAGTTTGCAGAAGGCAAGGTTATGCTGGAAGCAGGACAGACCTTTACCTTGACGACAGAGGAGATCGTGGGTGATGAGAACCGTGTTTCTGTCAGTTACAAGGATCTGCCAAAGGATGTAGCAGTTGGCACACACATTCTGATTGATGACGGCTTGATCGAGATGACCGTTACGGATGTTACGGATACCGATATTATCTGCCAGGTTGTCAACGGTGGTAAGGTATCCAACAAAAAGGGTGTCAATGTACCAAACGTGGAATTATCTATGGACTATGTCAGCCCTAAGGACTACAAGGATATTGTATTTGCGGTAAAGGAAGACTTTGATTTTATCGCTGCTTCTTTCGTGAGAACTGCAGCGGATGTCAAGGAATTGCGTGACATTTTACATGAGCACGGCGGCGATGACATCAAGATCATTGCCAAGATCGAGAACCACCAGGGTATCCAGAATATCGATGAGATCATCGAAGCAGCCGATGGTATCATGGTTGCCCGTGGTGACATGGGTGTTGAGATCCCGATCGAGGAAGTGCCGATCATCCAGAAGATGATCATTAAAAAGGCATATCATGCCGGAAAAGTCGTTGTTACGGCAACACAGATGCTTGACTCTATGATGAGCCATCCAAGACCGACCAGAGCAGAGGCGACCGATGTTGCTAATGCGATCTATGACGGCACCAGTGCTATCATGCTTTCCGGTGAGACGGCTGCCGGAGATTATCCGGTGGAAGCTGTGGAGACTATGGTGCGTATCGCGATGCGTACAGAGGCGGACATCAATTATATTTCCAGACTGCGTGCCCGCAAGACCAATGACAAGCCAAGCATCACCGATGCGATTTCCCATACCGCTTGCCTGATGGCAGGAGATCTGAATGCAACCAGTATTGTGACGGTTACCAAGTCCGGACGTACTGCCCGTATGATCTCCAAGTATCGTCCGCAGAGCCCGATCATCGGTGGATGTATGTCTGATAAGGTCTGCCGCCAGTTAAATCTTTGCTGGGGTGTGATCCCACTGAAGATCGAAGAAAAGCAGGATGCAGACGAGTTGTTCGATCATGCACTTGAGCGCTCTAAGGAGGCAGGTCTGATCCGGGAGGGAGACACCGTAGTTCTTACCGCAGGTGTACCGCTTGGAATTGCAGGCACGACCAACTTGCTTAAAGCGCATATCGTGTAAGAAACATACATGGATCATCTGTATAGTTTTGCATATCCTTGTGGGGACGCTTTTCATTACTGACAAGGGAATATAATAGTGAAAAAACCAGTATAAAATGTGCAGTTGACATAGAACAATGTTAGGGCGTCCCTGCAATGTTCTATGCAACTGCACATATTTTTTAACCTAAAT
>CAVGHS010000180.1:0-2574 GCA_963629085.1 bacterium | reverse complement strand
ATCATATTCTTCCTTTGTAATCCCATAACCCTCCAGCATACTATCTTCATATCTTGTAAAGGATTGCAACTGTGCAAATGTCTTGTCAAAATTCTGAAATACCTTAGCAAATACTTCCTTTTCTTTATCAGACATTCCGGCGATATCCGATGGTTTTTCTGCTGCGATACGCAAAGCCGTATGTGCTTTACGAAAGGCTTTTTCAACGTCTTCCCAATCTGCAACCATAATCTCTTCTCGGGTTCCACCTGCCGAATACAATTTGACCGCATTATCCACACATTCCTTAAATAATACCGGAGCCTGAAATGTTACGACCTGACCATATACTTTTTGCTTATCAAAAATACGGTTTGTTCTGGAAAATGCCTGTATCAGATCATGCGGTCCCATCGGTTGCCTGTCGATAAAAATCGTTGACAGACATGGCGCATCAAATCCGGTCAATAATCGATCCACGACAATTACCAGATCCAATTGTTCGCTTCTGCTCTTGTATTTTGCATCTTTCCTAGCCAACCGCTTGTTTAAGTTGCCATTATAACTCTGGATTTGTGACAGATCGTACTTCGTTCCAAACATACGGTTATAATCATCCAATGACTCTTGCATTTTTTGTTGATTTACCTGAGATCCTTCTTCATTTTCCGTCACAGAATATGTAATTGCGAACTTAGGAAAATCCGGAAGCACTCGCTTGATTTTCTCATCAATAACCAGATCTGTTTGTCCATTTTTCACTTGTGTCAAAAGTTCATAGTATCTTTGCGCCTGTTGAATGGAACTTGTTGTCAAAAGTCCCTCATACGTCTTTCCCTTGCCATTTTGAAAACCTAACTTATGATAAGATCTATTTAGAATAACATCCAAAACTTTTAACATATGTGCATCTGTTTCATAAACTTTACTGTCCGTTTCGTCCACAAAATTCTTTGACCCATTATGTTCCACCTGAAAGCCCAATACTGCGTTATCATGAATCGCATTTTGGATGGTATATTTGTGTAACTGTTCTCCGTATAGATCCTCTGTAGTTCGTGGCAAATCTCCCAACTGTGGATATGGATTTTCCACAAATCTCGGTGTTCCCGTAAATCCATACCACAAAGATTTTGCAAAAAATCGCTCCAATTCACGCTTGGTTCCCGGCGTTACTGCTCTATGACATTCATCTACCACAAAAGCAATACGAAGATTTTTGATCTTCTGATAATCAGCAGATCCCTCTTCTAGGCGCTTTGTGACTAAACGTTGCATTTTCTGTATCGTTGTAACAATCACTTGACGATCCGCCGATTTCAACTTACGCTTCAGATCATTTACATTATCTGTTTCGTTTACATCGATCAGATCATTATTGGCATATGCCTGAAATGCCATAGTAGTCTGTGTATCCAAATCTTTCCGGTCGATCAAAAAGATTGCCTTATCAATCGACGGAATGTCCATCAAAAGATTTCTAGTCGCCTTATAAGAAGTCAGCGTCTTACCAGATCCTGTCGTGTGCCACACATAACCAGACTTTCCAACCTTTGATGCTTCCCGAATGGCTTCTATGGCATGAATCTGATATGGTCGCAAAAGTATGAGCCGCTTTGCATCTTCATCCAGGACTGTATAACGCGCGATCATTTCATGTGCCTGCGGAATACGAAGCAGACTGTTTGCAAATTCCAGATAGTCCGGTACCGGATTATTATTTTCATCCAGCCAGCCGCTTATAAACTTAGGATTTAGTTCATTATCACTTGCTGCCGAGAAATATTTCGTCTCCACACCGTTACTGACTACGAACATCTGCACCGCCGAAAAAATTCCTGTAAATTTTCCCTCGCCAATGTACTTTTTGATCTGCCAAAATGCATCCATGTATGAGTGTTGCTTATTTTTCAATTCAATATGGATCATTGGCAATCCATTGATCAGTAATGTGACATCAAAACGCCTGTCTCTGATTGGATCTCCTGTAACCCCTACATCCTTTGCCATCGCACTATATTGATTGATGACCTCATACACACTACTTCCACCTGCAATATGCTCATGATTCATCACAACAAGATGCAACTGCTCCGTATCTCTTTGCACATGCACCTGCACTTTACCATTTTCGCCTACAAGCCATTCTCCTGCTTTATAGAAAGAAGAAAACTGCAACTGGTTCTTAACCTGTTCAAACTCTGCCTCCGATAAAGATTGCCCATTGAGTCTATCTTTATTGTTTTGCTCGAGAATGTATTTAAAATTCTCCCACAAGTCATCCTCTGTTTTTAAATCCGGTCGATATGTCCATTGCGAATCCCCATATACCAGTTGGTCAATCAGTTTCTTTTCAATCATTGCTTCCAATTCTGCCATAGTCTCTTTCTCCTCCTTTGCTCTTGTTTAGATTGTCTTAAAAACATCACTTCTAACATAGTGAGTTTTTCTGCCTGCGCCCATTTTTGCAAGTGTCCCATCTGCCACCAGTTTTTTCAATGCTGCTTCTACAGATGAACTGCCAAGACTCGGGCATGCCGTCAATGCCTCCTGCTTGGTAAATGTACCGATTTTTTCCATCGCATACTCTTTTAC
>CAVGHS010000179.1:0-2597 GCA_963629085.1 bacterium | reverse complement strand
CCTTATATGTGTATTTCTACCCAAATTATACTCCATCGATGCATTCACTGCATCATTTTTTTACGCTATATGCATTAGACGTTATATTTTTGGTTTGTTAGAATATTCTCATAAAGGCTTTGTTAAAAAATAGACAAAGCGCGAATAAGACCATTTCTCACGTTTGTGACAGAACAAAAGAAATCAGTAAAACCCTTAGTAAAGGAGAATGTTATGAACAAAAAATACTTACCAAGTGCCCTGATCTTGTACTTGAATTATTTTATCCATGGTGTCGGCTGTTCCATCTTAGGACAGGCAGTCATCAAAGAATCCTTAGCCGCTGCCTGGGGCGTTGAGACCATGGCGATCACAGCCATTGCCGCCGCTTTGGGACTGGGTCGTTTGATCGCCCTTCCATTTGCCGGACCTCTTTCCGATAAGTTAGGCCGTCGTATTTCCACCGCCATCGGCAGCGGTTCCTATGCCATTTATCTGATCGGTCTGGCACTTGCCTTTAACGCCGGAACGCACGGCGGTTATACCATCGCTTATGTATGTGCGATCCTTGGTGGTATCGCCAATTCCTTCTTGGATACCGGTATCTACCCGGCAGTTTCCGAGATCATCTACAAGGCACCGGGTGTTGCAACCATGGGCATCAAGTTCTTTATCGCCATCGCACAGATGATCCTGCCATTTGTTCTCGGTCTTACCGTTACCACAAATGTAGCCGGACTTACATCCTACAATCCGCTCTTTATCGGATGCGGCATTATCTATATCGTACTTTTTGTACTTGTCTTTCTCTTTCCTCTCCCAGACGGAGATGCAAAAGCAGAAGGCAAAAAGGAAGGTCTGATCGACTCTTTGAAGCACACACATTTTTCTTTGGAATCCATCGCTATGATCCTGATCGGATTCACCTGTACCGGAACCTTCCAGTTGTGGCTCAACTGCGCACAGAACTTTGCCAAAGAAAATGTTGGCTGGACTGATCCTTCCATCATGCAGACGTTTTACTCCGTGGGCACGCTCCTTGCTTTGATCGTAACTGCGCTTTTAACAAGAAAGATCAAGGATGTCCGCTTTATCGTTATTTATCCGGTCATCTGTCTGGTCACTTTGATCGTCGTTTTACTCGGTCAGAGCCAGACCCTGATGATCGCCGGCGCTTTCATCATTGGATGGGCAGGCGCAGGTGGCTTACTTCAGATCGTCACCTCCGTATGTAACATGATCTTCCCTAAGATCAAAGGAACCGTTACAGCGCTCGTTATGATTGCATCCTCCCTTTGCAATTACACGATCCTGACTGCCGCATCCAAGATGACTCCATCCGCAGTTATGACCATGAACATCGTCTTAACGGCTGTCGGCGTAGTCTTAGGTATCTACGTCAATGTCCGCTACAAGAAGATGCTTGCACTCGCTGACAACTAAGCGTAAATTAGAAGAAAAGGAGAAGAACATTATGAATACCGTAAAAGTCAGAAATATTGAAATCGGTGCCGGAGCACCAAAGATCATTGTTCCGATCGTGGGCGTTACCAAGGAGGAGATCCTATCTGCTGCCCGCTCATTCGATGCGATTCCGATCGATGTTGTGGAATGGCGTGTGGACTGGTTCGAGGGTGTCTTTGATTTTGCAAAAGTCGAAGATGTCTTAAAAGAACTCCGCGGCATTCTTGGAGATACACCACTGCTTATGACTTTCCGTACTTCCAAGGAAGGTGGCGAAAAAGCCATTGACACAGATGCTTACAGGGAATTAAATATCAAGGCTGCCCAAAGCGGCTATGTGGATTTTGTAGATGTTGAGATCTTTACCGGCGATGTCATCGTATCTGAGATCATCGACCAGGTACACGCAACCGGTGTCAAGGTCATCGCATCCAACCATGACTTCGACAAGACCCCGGCTAAGGCAGATATCATCTACCGCCTGCGCAAGATGCAGGATATGGGGGCAGACATTCCAAAGATCGCTGTCATGCCACAGAGCAAAAAAGATGTCCTGACCCTGCTTGCCGCAACCGAGGAGATGACCTCATGCTATGCTGACCGTCCGATCATCACCATGTCTATGGCTGGCACCGGTGTTATCAGCCGTCTGTGTGGCGAAGTCTTCGGATCTTCCATGACTTTCGGTGCTGCCGGCAAGGCTTCCGCACCGGGACAGATGGGTGTCGAGGACTTAAATACGGTACTTGCGCTTCTGCACGACGCAATGTAAAATAAACATATCAAAAAGAGCCAGTCCCTTTGATAGATTTGATAAAAAGTGAGGCTGGCTCTTGTTGTACTATGAATCAACTAGGGGGCTTTCATGAAAAAGATACTTCATTGGCTTGATGAAAACTTAGAAGAATTTATTATTATCCTGTGTCTGATCGCGATGACACTGATCATGGGCATACAGGTCTTTTGCCGCTATGTGCTGGGGATGTCCTTGTCCTGGTCAGAGGAACTGACCCGTTACCTCTTTATCTGGTGCGGCTTTTTGAGTGTCAGTTACTGTAGCAAAAAATGTCTGTCCATCAAGATCGAACAATTTGTTGCTGTTTTCCCGCGACGTGGCAGAGCCATTTTTAAAGTGGTCAATCACACCTTTGAAT
>CAVGHS010000178.1:0-2627 GCA_963629085.1 bacterium | reverse complement strand
GATTACGAATTCATCAAAAAATCTACAATGCGGAGCATCATCAAGCAAACAAAAGAAATAAATTTGTCATAGACAAAAAATATAGCACAATAGCACATATCGCTACGAAATAAAAAACGGTCGCAAGCCTTGATTTTACTGGATTTGCAACCGTTTTTTTACTTCTTAACTGTCAAAGACAGGATTGTAGCATTATTCCTAGGAAAAAGCAATGGATGTGTCATATTGTAGATGGAATTTACATAAATTCATAGTGGATGATGGGACGGATCCGATCCCGGTGTGGAGAAAGGATGGAAAAATGAAAGAGACAAAGGTGCGAAGGGGATGCGTTGTGCGCAGCCTGCTTGTCATGTATATTATCAGTGGATTATTGTTGGTACTTTTAGCCTTTATCGTGTCGCGTGTGGAAAAAGAGGATATGGTCGCCCGGATCGGTGTGATCGTCATTTATGTGCTTTCCTGCGGCATTGGGGGATTTATCCTGGGAAAATGGAAGAAAAGGCAGAAGTTTTTGTGGGGGCTTCTGGTCGGGATCTTATATGTGGCAACCCTGCTTGTGGCGGCTCTCTGGATCCAGAAAGGAAGCCTGCCGCCAATCCCTTATATGGGAACTGCCTCAGCCATCTGCATCGGATCGGCGATGCTGGGTGGTATGGTAAGTTGATCCCGGGGGCGACGGGAATCAGTGGGCGGACGGTATCATGCCGGCGATTGTTTGCAGGCGTGGCAGGCAATGATCGAAGAACATACGGTAACTCTCGCAGAACACATTGCCGGTCAGACCTGCGCCTGCGTCGTATGTTTTATGCCGCATGCAGCCACCACGGCAAAGCCCATAATAGGGACAGTGACAACAGGCATCCGGAAGTGCCTGTTGTGATCTTTCGATAAACTGGATCTGCTGGCGGTTCCGGCTGATATCTGCAAGGGTATCCCGGTTGAAATTGCCGATATAATACTCGTCTAAGGCGAAAAAGTCGCAGGGATAGACAGAGCCATCTGCTTCTACGATATGCTGTATGCTACAAGTACCACGCATATCACAGGACTCCGGCTGTGCCCCGAGTAAGATCCCCAGATAATTTTCAAAGGTGCGGATATAGGGGGCATCCTGCCTTAAGACATCCGGATACCAGCAGTCAAAAAGGTCGCATAAAAATTGTCCGTAGGATCTGGCATCGGGAGCGTATGAAAATGCGGGATGAGGATTCAGGGGCGCAAGACAGGGGATAAACTGCATATAGTTCCAGCCTCTGGCGCGGTAATCATGATATATTTGTGCGGCGTGGGAAGAAAGATCAGCGTTGACAACGGTCAGGATATTAAAATCTACCTCATATTCTGTCAGCAGTTTGGCACTCGTGCAGATGCGGTCAAAGGTGTCCTGTCCCAACGTGTCACGGCGATAGGCATCATGGAGTTCTTTGGTTCCATCGATGGAAAGCCCGACCAGAAAATGATTGTCGTGGAAAAACTGACACCATTCTCCGGTAAGATGGTATCCATTTGTCTGAATGGCATTGTGGATGGGAATATGCCTGCGGTTGAATTTGTGTTCCAGGCGCATGAGTTCTTTGAAAAAGTCTAGTCCCCGCAAGGTGGGTTCTCCGCCTTGAAAGGCAAAACTAACCGATTGGCTGGCACCCAGAATGGATTTGCGCACAATGTTAGAAAGTGTTTCATAGGTCATCATGCCGTAATTTTTTCTTGACCGGTTATTCGCTTCGTCCGTGTAAAAGCAATAGGCACACCGCATATTGCAGGCATCGGATGCCGGTTTTATCAATACGTTCATATGTGGGATCATCATTTGTCTTTGTCCTGTTCTCTGGTCTTTAGTATCTCCGTGCCAATGATCTTGGCCATTTCCTCAGGTGTCTTGCCGTCATCTTCTTTACACCAGCGGTAGATGAGGTTGGTAATGCCGCCGACCATATAGTAAAAAGAGTATGAAGTCTGCGGAAGTTTGGAATGAAAAGAAGCAAGGCTGTTGTTGATATGCGCAAAACCGCCATTTTCAAAAACATAGACGGTAATCGCCTTGTTCTGGTCATACCAGGTCAGCATATCGATCAGCCTGTGCATAAAACGTTCATAGGAATAACCGGTGTCGTTTGCCTGCGTGTATTTATCCAGTGTGTGAGCCAGCATATCAAGGCACAATTCCGTCAGGATGTCAGACGGGATGCGGTAGTATTTGTAAAAAGTAGAGCGGTTGACATCCGCCTTTTTACATAGATCTACAATGGAAATGTCATCCACTGGGGTGTCTTTGGCAAGTGCAAGTAAGGCGTCTGCCAGTCGTTTTTTTGTCTGTAATATTCTCACATCTGTCATAATGTACTCCTTATATAGCACATCTTAGCATATTTATGATCGGTGCAAAAAGAAAAACAACAGAAACGAGTCATAATGTGGATAAAGTCTGTCGGGCATTTCCTTTGGGATGCCTTCTTTTTATAATCGGAATAAGAAAGAGAAAGCATATACGTAGCAGAGGAGAACGAATATGACAACAAAACGACCACATATTATTATTTTAAATCCGGATGAAATGCGGTGGGATACTATGGGACATATGGGAAACCGGGCGGCATACACGCCCAATCTGGACCGGCTGGCAG
>CAVGHS010000177.1:0-2666 GCA_963629085.1 bacterium | reverse complement strand
TCAATTTATACCCGGAAATGAAATATCAGGAGATCGAGGGATTCGGCGGAGCTCTGACCGAAACTTCTGCTTACCTGTATTCTAAGATGAATCCTTCGGATAAAAAACAGTTCTTAGAGGATTATTTTGGAGAAAACGGACAGGGCTATCGTTTCCTTCGCATGCATATCGACAGTTGCGATTTTTCCCTGGAGGAATATCAGGCAGTGGCGGATCCTATCGCGGATCCCGACTTTGCGACCTTTAGCATTGACAGAGACCGCAAATACATGATTCCAATGCTCAAGGATGCCATGGCAATGACCGCCACCCCATTTTCTATCCTTTTAAGCCCTTGGTCACCACCATACCAGTGGAAGACCCCGCCAGAGGCTCCAAAGAATGATGCCAGTGTCTACGGCGGATCTTTTCTTGCCAATTTCATGCCACCGGTCGACTACGAAAAGCCACAGCGAAACAATGGTGGTAAGTTAAAGAAAGAACACTACGTCGACTGGGCGCGCTATCTGGCAAAATATGTAACTGCATACCTTGACGAGGGACTGCCGGTGACCATGATGAGCCTGCAAAACGAGACCATTGCAGCAACCAACTGGGACTCCTGTGTCTGGACTGCCGCTGAGCAGAAAGAATTCTTACGTGATTACCTCTATCCTGCTTTTGAAGATGCCGGATTGGTCGGCAAGGTAGGTCTTTATATCTGGGATCACAACAAAGAAAGAGTCTATGAATTTGCCAAGGAAGTCTTGGACGACGAGACAAAGAAAATGGTAGAAGGCATTGCTTTCCACTGGTATTCCGGCGATCATTTTGACGGACTTAGCCTGGCACACGATGCCTTCCCTGACATGAAACTCATGTCCAGCGAATGTTGTCCTCTGCACGCTCCGGGACAGGGAAATATGCTTGCAGCCCTGATGGGTGGCGACTCCAGTGTCGCTGAAACAGACTATCAGGATGCGGTCGATTATGCACACGACATCATCGGCGACCTCAATCACGGCATGAATCGCTGGATCGACTGGAACCTCTGCGTCGATGAACAGGGTGGTCCTCGTCATGTGCCGATGGGCTTTGGTGCCTCTGTATGCGCAACACAGGATGGTTCTTATAAAAAAATACTGATCTTTGATTACATCGGACATTTCTCACGCTATATCAAACCGGGAGCCAAGCGTATCGGTTGTTCCCAGTGCGATGACAAGGTAGAAGTGACGGCTGCCAAGAACCCGGATGGAAGTCTGGTACTGGTTGCATTAAACAAAGGCGAACATGATGCATCCTATGCCATCCGCCTGCGCGGTGATATCATCCGCATCGAACTTCCGGCAAAGACCATTTCAACGATTTTAATGTAAGATATGACACACAAATGGCGGGCATATGCCCGCCATTTGCTTTTGTTTATCACCCTGTCCTCTGACCGAACACCGTGTCATGCCAAAAGGAGCGTCCCTGACATCGCATCTCCCTGCACGGACACCCTGACCAGACCGGATCCGTCTTTTTTCAGGGCAAGCAGGGCTCTGCCATAATAGGTCGTACAAGTATCACTATCAAAGCGTTCATCCGTTCTCGGATTGGCACTGCCAAAACCCAAAAGATGTCCGCCCTCGACCGATGCAGTAAGTCGGAGATCATGGTTTGCTTCGATCACGCCATCGGCATCAGTTATGGCAATATCTATAAAGACAAGGTTCGCATCTGTTCTTGTTGTTTCTTGTTTCAACTGGATTTGCAAACCGCTCTTGGCGGATACTAACCGGCTTTCCTTGCCGCTTGTGCTGACCGCGCGCAGAATGCCCGGCTCGTAAGCCAGCTTAAATTTTGCCACGTTGTCTTTGGTCTTTTTCGTACCGATCTTTTTATCATTCAGATAAAGGGTAATGCCCGACTCCTCACTATAGACTTCAACGATGGTCTTATTGCCCTCGCATCCGCTCCAACTCCAAGTCGGCAGGGCATTGGTGCCGCGCCAGGTGCCCTTTGCCGGTGTGATGCCCGAATGATTAGGCGGCTGTACCGCGATCACCGGTGCATCCAGCATATGCCATGCCGCCTGTGCCATGAACATTTCTCCATTGGGATTGCCCATAAGATCCAAGGCTCCAACATCACCCAGCAACCACGGGTATGGCTTTTCAAAGCCTTTTGCATCCTCGGTATAGCCCCATGCGCCGATACCGGCTTCTCCGATATAATCCCATGCCGTCCACATAAAGTCACCAATCAGGTAAGGCAGTTTTTCTACATAAGCCCAGTTCTTTGCAATCATCTGTGGGAAAGTCTCGGATCCCACGATCACGCGGTCAGGGTGTCTTTTTGCCTCCAACGGATAGCGCCCGGTCGCATAATTATAGCCTGCGACATCCAGTGCATCACAGATCGGACTGGTAATGGCATCCACTTTTTTGCTGTTGGCAGTATTGACCATGCCCGTTCCAACGATCGAAGTGATCATATTGAACATGGTCGAATTCATATTACTGACTTTCTTTTCCTTGGACGTATCCCGCCCTTCCTCACTGTCATAAACACCTTTTCCCTTGGCGCTCTGGCTGATGATCGTCAGATTCATGCCGCCGGTACAAGGACGGGTCGTATCGTATTTTTTGATCTGGGCAATGATCTCTCTTGCCACTTGCATGCCCTGCTGACTGGCAGGT
>CAVGHS010000176.1:0-2724 GCA_963629085.1 bacterium | reverse complement strand
TCGATATTGTAACAGGAAAATACGAGTCAAAGATCATCAATAAGAACCAGTAGATAGCATTGATCATATAAAGGGGACAAAAATATGCAGGAATTAGAATTAAAATATGGATGCAATCCAAACCAGAAACCATCACGTATTTATATGGAAGAGGGCGAGTTACCGATCAAGGTACTTTGCGGTAAGCCGGGCTACATCAATTTCTTGGATGCTTTTAACGGTTGGCAGTTAGTAAGAGAATTAAAGCGCGCAACAGGTCTTGCCGCAGCGACATCTTTTAAACATGTATCTCCGGCGGGCGCAGCCGTAGGACTGCCGCTTTCTGACGTAGAGCGCAAGATCTACTGGGTAGACGATATGGATATGGAATTTACCCCGCTTGCCAACGCCTATGCCAGAGCCAGAGGTGCTGACCGTATGTCATCTTTCGGTGATTTTATCTCTTTATCCGATGTGTGTGACAAGGCAACCGCACTTTTGATCAAACGCGAGGTCTCTGACGGTGTCATCGCACCGGGCTATACGGATGAGGCACTGGAGATCTTAAAGCAAAAGAAAAACGGCAATTATAATGTGATCGAGATCGACCCGGATTATGAGCCAAAGAAGATCGAGAGAAAAGAAGTCTTTGGTGTTACGTTTGAGCAGGGCAGAAATGAACTGGTCATTGATGATGACTTCTTCTCCAATATCGTGACCGAGAATAAAGAACTCCCGGAACAGGCAAAGATCGATCTTGCACTTGCCATGATCACCTTGAAATACACCCAGTCCAATTCTGTATGTTATGCCAAAGACGGACAGGCGATCGGTATCGGAGCCGGTCAGCAGTCTCGTATCCACTGTACACGTCTGGCAGGAAGCAAGGCAGATAACTGGTGGTTACGCCAGTCTCCACAGGTGCTGGGACTGCAATTTGTAGATGGTATCCGTCGTGCAGACAGAGACAATGCCATTGATCTCTATATCGGTGAAGATTATATGGATGTGCTTGCGGACGGCGAATGGGAAAAGATCTTTAAGGTAAAACCGGAGATCTTTACCGGAGAAGAAAAGAGAGCATGGCTGGATAAGAACACAGGCGTTGCTTTAGGATCCGATGCTTTCTTCCCATTTGGAGACAATATCGAAAGAGCCCATAAGAGCGGTGTGGCATATGTAGCACAGCCGGGCGGATCGATCCGTGACGATCATGTGATCGCAACCTGCAACAAATATGGTATGACGATGGCGTTTACCGGCATCCGTCTTTTCCATCACTAATGCAAAAAAGGGTGGGCAGTTACTTACAACTGTCCACCCTTTTTATGAAAACTTCCTGGTGTATTCGTTTGGAAAAAACTGACCGGTCTTATTGGAAAGCATCATGCGGTAGACATCCGATGCAAAGATGTCCTTGTCCAAAAGATGCATGGCTTCCGGCGAGAGAAGCCCTTTGGCATTTTGGGGGCTTGTGATCAGAGGGGCAGCCCCATTTTTTTTGATCTGCTTTAATAAAGGGCGACCGGTATCTGAAAAACCTAAGATGCGCAGATATGGCACCAGATCTTTTGCAGCGAGTCCACAAGTCGCATTTTGCATGACCATATCCTGTTTTTTTATATCCAGAAGAATATGACATAAAACGCGGGAGATCCTGCTATAGGCAAGATCTTTGGACTTTAAGAGTTGACAAAAAGAATGAAAACCTGCATATAAATGTCGATTTTGCAGGATTTTATTCGAAATATCAAAATTGGCGTCGGCAATCTCTGAAAAGTCCTGCTTATTCGTCAGTGCATAGTGTAGTAGAAGCGAAGTATCATCCGGAAAAAGAAATTGTCCGTTGTGGATCAATTCTTTCACAGAAGAATGCAAGGCTTCCGGGATCTGGTCCAAGAGCAGGGCGAGTTCCCGGTCGCTCATCTGTGGATGGTCTGCCAGAAAATGCCTTATGCCGGAGGCAGATGCCATGTTCTCATCAAAGGATGTCTCATGATATCCGGCACCCTGTCTTTGCAGACAAAGGGGTGTCATGGCAGAATCTAAGCGGGCGAGTGCCTGGAGATATTCTATGGCTAAAATATTGTTGGGCTGGGCTAAGATCTCGGCATAGGCAGGATTTTCCAAGGCTTTTGCTCGGGCGACTGCATAGGAAGTCCCTCCCTGCAAAGCCTGACGCAGGAGATCCTGATAGGCAGGAGATTCTTCTGACAGCCTATCCGCAATGGCTTGTAAAGTCGAAAGATCGGGACATTCACTGCCGAATAAGAGGGTATCCACCAGTCCTGTATTTTGTAAAAGAGCCACACCGCCGGTGGCAAAGACCTGGGCGCTGGCGGTAGCATAGACGACCGGAAGTTCCAAGACCAGATCAGCGCCGCAGGCAAGGGCGTGATCTGCCCGGCTGTATTTGTCAAAAAGTGCCGGCGTGCCGCGCTGGGTAAACGGACCGCTCATAGCAACGATCACATAGTCTGCGCCGAGCCTTTCCTTGGCATAGCGGATCTGATACGCATGTCCTTTATGGAAGGGATTGTATTCTGCAATGATGCCTACGACTTTCATGTATGGTCTCCTTGAAGATAAATGCAATATTGATATGTAAAACGATAGCATAAAGGTAATTGGACGACAAGCAACAAATCACATTCTGCCATGCAGATTGGACTTAAATAAATCCATACTGGTATCTTGTACCAAAAAATAATTGATAGTATAATAGACTTAAGTTTTGGCATGCCC
>CAVGHS010000175.1:0-2730 GCA_963629085.1 bacterium | reverse complement strand
ACTTAATTGTATTGGTGGCATTGGTTGTATTAGGAGATCGGAATGTAGGAGAACAACTACAGGAAACATATTTATATTATAAAAACAAATCATGGGGATTTTTATTGTTGATGTATGTTGTGTTATTGGTTCCTTTGTGGGATGTGGATATCAATGGGTTCACGCAACAGTTAAGTGCATGGCTAAACGGAACGATATTTGACTGGTATCATTTTTAGGATGTTAGAACATATGAAGAAGTGGCAGGAAAACGCAATAGTATATGGGTGTGTATGTGGGCTGTCTACCCTGATTTTTATAACAATTTATGGATGGAAGATTTTAAATGTAACATACACAGATTGGCTTATGTATGGAACAGATCTGACGCAGCATTACTTGGGATGGAAAGCATATCGGCTATCACAATGGTCTTTTCCGTTTGGGTTGATCGACAATCTTTCCTATCCATTTAAGGTATCAGTTATATATACGGATTCTATACCGCTTCTGGCTGTGCCATGTAAGCTGCTATCCGGAATTTTACCAAAAGAATTTCAATACTTCGGTCTATGGGGGCTGGGCTGCTATATATTACAGGGCGTTCTAGCGGCACATATTTTGGGCAAATTTACGCAAAAGAAATGGGTGCGGATCATAGGAGCAGTGCTGTTGTGTCTTACTCCGGTTGTGATTCAAAGAATGTATTATCATTCTGCCTTGGCAGGGCAGTGGGTCTTATTTATAGGGATAGGATTGTTACTGGAAAAACAAAATGGGGAGGATAATAAAAAGTTATACAAAGCAGTCTTATGGATGGCAGTATTATCAGCCCTTATACATATGTATTTTGTCCTGATGAATGGCATTATTCTAATGGGGATTTGCTTAAAAAATTATCTGGAAAAGAAAAATTGGAAAATAGTTTTAACTTTACTGCTAGAATATGTACTGATAGCACTTCTTGTGGTTGGATTGCTGGGAGGATTTTCGGGAGGAATAGCAAGTAGTAAAGAAGGATTGGGGGACTATGCTTTTAATCTGAATGGGTTTGTTAATCCATACGGGGCGGCAGAAGGAACGGCGGTGTTTTTTAGAAATTTGCCGATTTATGCAATGTGGGCAGATGAAGGATATACTTATATGGGAGCAGGCATTATCTGCGTTATTGTATGTGCAATTATTACATTTTGTATAGTTAGGATGTCTGGGAAACACTTGATTAGGCAGGCGTTGCCAGTTGTGGTAACCATGAGCATATCTCTGGCGTTTGCAGCGTCTCCACGTGTGGCGTGGGGAAATCATTTGCTATTTGAGATACCATTGCCCAATGCAATGCGCGAGATATGGGCGATTTTTAGGGCGACGGGCAGAGTCGCATGGGTGGCAATGTACATTATTATTTTTGTGTCATTGATGCAAATGAGTAAGTTGAACAAAAAGGGCCTATGCGAATTTTTACTAATGCTTGGTGTTATTATCCAAGTGTTTGATCTGTCAAATATGATCAAACAAAAGCATACTACATATGCGCAGACTTACCGGTATGAATCGCCTTTACATGAAACAATCTGGAATGAGATGGCGACAGATCCTGATATAAAGCATATTATTTACGTATCTGAGTTTAATATTTTCGAAAAGTTTACCTTTACCCAATTTGCACTCGAAAATGATATGACAACAAATGATTTTTACTTTGCCAGATCTAATACAGAACGTATTGATCATTATACAGAGCAAATGTTACAAACCGGACCAGATGATACTATGTTTATCTTTTCGCTTGAAGATGAGGATTTGTGCCAAAACTATGATCTGGAATACAATGTGGTTGGGGAATATATTATTGGAACCACGGGGCAATAGAAGAAAGAGGAAAGCAGATGAGACTTACAAAATATTACATTTTTTCAGAAGAGATGAGTGCGGGGCAGAAAGATGATTCAATTAGTTTTGCACGTTTGGTCGCAACGATCTTTATTTTCCTATGCCATTTTTTTCAATATTATTGCGATGGACTGACTTATTTCTTTAACGTTGCGGTTCAGATGTTTTTCTTTCTTTCGGGACTATTATATGCGAATCGAAAAATTGAGGATCCAATAGCATTTTTGAAAAAAGGAGCGAAAAAAATTCTGGTACCATATTACATCTATGTTGTGATTGCATGTATTATTGGACGGATTTTTATCCCGGAGGATTGTACTTGGCATATTGTAGTAAAGTTGCTACTCTTAGATGCAGAGGGGAGTTATACTGCTTTAAACAATCTCTGGTTCATCTCACATATTCTGTTTTGCTATTTGATGACTCCTTTATTCTTAAAATGGATCAACTATATAGAGGAACATAAAGGATTGTTATGTCAGGTGATGATCTTATGTACCCTGCTTGGAATATTAGTATTTTTCTACAAGTATGCATCTTACTATAAGCCGTGGGATACTTTATGTTATTTTGTGGGGATATTATATGGACGATTGGCGATGAAAAAAGAAGATGTTTTATTAACAATATATAATATTATCCTCATAGGTGGAACACTGATATTAAAAGGATTTCTGAAGTTCACAGATCAACATATGGATTATATATATGCGCATGATCTTGCAGGTCTGCAATACCAACTATATAAGATGTCCCATGCATTTATGGGAATCACTTTTGTGATCGTATGCGTGTTCATTTATAAGTTGATCTCTCGAGGAAAGTCTAATAGAATGGTCGAGGCAATTTTGCGTTGGTCAG
>CAVGHS010000174.1:0-2746 GCA_963629085.1 bacterium | reverse complement strand
TGATTCTTTGTTTGAATAAGTGTTAGATAAAGGAGTGAACAATGAAAAAAATAATTGCTGTCATACCATCCAGATATGAATCCTCACGATTTCCGGGAAAGCCACTTGCCTTAATTTGCGGGAAACCAATGATTCAGCATGTATATGAAAGAGTATCATCAGTGCAGCAAATCTGCGATGTTTATGTAGCGACAGATGATAAAAGAATATTTGATTGTGTTGAGTCTTTTGGAGGAAAGGCAGTTATGACCGGTCAGTGCAATTGCGGTACCGACAGAGTCTACCAGGCGTCTAAAGATATGGATTGTGATATAGTGCTAAACATCCAAGGAGATGAACCAACGATTAAAGTAGAGATGATAGAGGATTTGATTTCGGCTTTTCGTGACGATGAGGTGCAGTTTGCAACCTTAAAAAAGAAATTTGAGAATGGTGAGGATTATTTTGCAACTAATGCAGTCAAAGTAATTACGGACATAAATGGGGATGCAATTTATTTTTCGCGATATGCTATACCGTTTAATAGAGACAATAGGGAAATCAGTTGTTATAAACATATAGGAGTTTATGGATATACGAAGGGATTTTTAAAAAAGTATGTTAGTCTGCCGCAAAGTTCATTAGAGGTGGCAGAGTCTTTAGAACAGTTAAGGGCTATAGAAAACGGATATAAGATAAGAGTAATAGAAACAAAATATAATTCGATAGGCGTAGATTTGTCGGAAGATATAAAAAGGGTTGAAACAGAATTAAGTGGAAGGTAGAAACGGGAGCAAATGAAAAAAATGATTTTAATCGCTGGACCATGTGTTATTGAGTCAGAGAAGATGATCATGGAGTTGGCTGAAAAATTGAAGGAAATAACCGAAGACTTGCCCATTGATTTTTATTTTAAAGCATCTTTTGATAAAGCGAATAGGACAAGTATCGATTCATATCGTGGACCCGGAATTGATGAGGGGTTAAGGATTTTAGATAAGGCGAAGAAAGAGTTTGATCTAAAAATTGCCACAGATATACATGAACCATGGCAGGCAGATGTGGTCAAGGATGTGTGTGACATCATTCAGATCCCGGCATTCTTGTGCAGACAGACAGATTTGCTGGTGGCTGCTGCAAAAACCGGTAAGAAGATAAACATAAAGAAAGCGCAGTTTTTGGCACCGTGGGACATGAAGAATGTAGTAAAAAAGTTGGAGGATAGCGGCAATTGTAATCTGATGCTATGTGAAAGAGGTACATCCTTTGGCTATAATGCATTGGTTGTTGATATGACAGCATTAGTGGAAATGAAAAAGATAGGATATCCCGTGATATTTGACGGAACGCACAGTGTCCAAAAACCGGGTGGAAACGGTACATCTACTTCTGGAAATAGAGAATATGTGCCATATCTTACGAAAGCGGCAGTAGCAGCGGGGGTGGATGGTTTGTTCTTAGAAACGCATATGCATCCAGATGAGGCGTTATCAGATGGTCCTAATATGATAAAAATAGGCGAGGTAAGAGAATTACTGGAGAAGTGTCTGGCAATTAGAAGAGTGATATAGATGAGTCATATAGATGAAGCAAAGAAAGTAATCAATGTAGAAATTGATGCATTAATGGAACTTAAGAATAGTATCGGTAAGGATTTTGAAACGATACTAGGCTTGATCACAAACTGCGAGAGTAAGGTTGTACTTTGTGGTATGGGAAAGTCGGGGCATGTGGCAAAAAAGATTAGTGCGACATTAGCGAGTCTTGGAACACCATCCTTTTTTTTACATCCTGGCGAAGCGCAACATGGTGATATGGGGATGGTTTCGGCAGATGATGTAGTAATTCTCATTAGTAATAGTGGTGAGACAGATGAAATACTTAGAATATTACAACCGCTCAAGGTGATTGGAGCGACTACGGTAGCAATAACTGCGGGTCAGGATTCGACACTTGCCAGAGAGTGTGATGTGGTACAGGTAATGCCGAATACCCCGGAAGCCTGTAACCTTAAACTGGCCCCGACATCCAGTACGACAGCGGTTATGGCATATGGTGATGCCCTGTCAGTAGTAGCATCTCAGATATATGGCTTCACAAAGGAAGACTTTGGCTTGTTACATCCCGCCGGTTCTCTTGGCAAAAAATTACTTATTCGGGTAAAAGATTTGATGGCAAGCGAAGAGGATATTCCTATAGTACAAAGTGGATGTTTAATGACAGATGCTATCTGGGAAATGAGTAAAAAACGGTTAGGTATGCTTATTATAGTAGATGATGACGAGGAGTTAATAGGTTTGCTTACAGATGGTGATTTACGTCGTGCAATAGAAAAACATGTTGATTTATACAATGGAACCGTTGACGATGCAATGACGATCCATCCATATACTATTGGGGCAGAGATGCTGGCTGTAAATGCTTTGCAAAAACTAAAGGAAAGACATATTAATAATTACCCTGTTGTGAATGAGGATAATAGAGTAATAGGAGCCATAACCTGGCAGATGATCGTGAATGCGGGAATAGTCTAGGAGATAATATGATTGATATAGAAAATGCGTCATATATAAGGTATGCAACGGAAAAACCTCTATATGAAAGAGTGGACGAGATGAGGAAATATCGTTCATGTGGAAAGAAAAATATTATATATATTGTGTCCAATAGATATAATGCATCCGTACGTTATCGAACTGAAAATATGATAAAGATCATAAATCGATTATCGGAATATCATGCATATCTATTTGAAATGGCTAATATG
>CAVGHS010000173.1:0-2768 GCA_963629085.1 bacterium | reverse complement strand
GCATCACGCATTTTTTAAAGAAAAGGAGTGAAACGCAGGTGAGTAATAAAACCATTTTGGAAATGAAACATATCAATAAATCATTTCCTGGAGTTCGCGCTTTACAGGATGTAGATTTTACATTATGTGGCGGTGAAATTCATGCTCTGATGGGCGAAAACGGAGCTGGAAAATCGACACTGATCAAGGTTTTGACAGGCGTTTATGAAAAGGACGATGGTCAGATTTTCGTAGAGGGAAATGACAAAGAAGTATCCATCCGATCACCACAGGATGCACAGAGACTGGGAATTAGTACGGTGTACCAGGAGATCACACTTTGTCCTAATTTGTCAGTAGCTGAAAACATGTACATAGGTAGAACAGAGAATGTCTATCAGGACTGGAAAAAAATGAATGCGGATGCTGACAAATTATTGCGGTCTCTCGACATTCCGGCAAAGGCAACGCAGCAGCTTGCCTCTTGTTCCATCGCCGTTCAGCAGATGGTTGCCATTGCTCGTGCGGTAGATATGGACTGCAAGGTCCTGATCTTGGATGAACCGACATCCTCTTTGGATGAGCAGGAAGTAGAAAAACTCTTTACCCTCATGCGGGATTTGAGATCCAGAGGCGTAGGCATTATCTTTGTAACCCACTTTTTGGATCAGGTATATGAGGTCTGTGACAAGATCACGGTATTGCGTGACGGCAAACTGGTAGGTCAGTATGAGATCAAAGACCTGCCGCGTGTGAAACTGGTTGCCAAGATGCTTGGCAAGGAACTGGATGATATGTCTGATATCCGAAGCGAGCAGGAACCGTACAGTGGCAAGGACGCGGACCAGGTTGTATTTGAAGCAGAGGGGCTTTACAGCAATGCCGGCATCAAGCCGTTTGATTTCAACATCAAAAAGGGTGAGGTCAATGGATTTACCGGACTTCTTGGTTCCGGTCGAAGCGAATGTGTCAGAGCCATTTTTGGCGCAGACCATGTGCTTGGTGGAAAAGTAAAGAAGAACGGTAAGGAGATCAAGATCATAAAGCCGATCGATGCCATGAAAAATGGTATTGCATACTTACCGGAAGATCGTAAGAACGACGGTATCATCGGAGATCTTTCCGTTCGTGAAAATATTATTTTTGCCATGCAGGTAATGCGCGGTTTCTTCCGCCCACTTTCAAAGGCAGAAGCAAACAAATATGCGGAAGAGTATATCAAACTCTTAGATATCAAGACAGCATCCGCAGATACACCGATCAAATCACTCTCCGGTGGTAATCAGCAGAAATGTATCTTAGCACGCTGGCTTTTGACCCATCCGGATTATCTGATCCTGGATGAGCCGACACGTGGTATTGATATCGGTACCAAGATCGATATCCAGAAATTAGTCTTGAAACTGGCTTCCGAAGGTATGAGCGTGACCTTTATTTCTTCTGAGACAGATGAAATGCTCCGTACCTGTTCCCGACTGATCGTTATGCGTGACCGCAAGGTAGTCGGAGAACTTTCCAGAGAAGATCTGACACAGAATAAGATTATGAGTACAATCGCTGGAGGTGAAAATTAATCATGGGAAATACAGCAGTGAAAAAAACGAAAGGATCTGGATTTTTCAGTAATCTAGTCAGACAGCAGATGTTTATCCCGGTAGCAGCGCTTGTGATCCTGGCTGTGTTCAATCTGATCGCAGATCCGTCTTTCTTTAAAATCACACTTGGCTATAGCAGTTCCGGAGCACCGGTATTATCCGGTTATCTGATCACCATCTTAGACTATGGTTCAGAACTTGCTATTTTAGCGATCGGTATGACGCTGGTAACGGCTGCTTCCGGCGGACAGGATATCAGTGTGGGCGCTACCGTTGCTATTGCAGGCAGTGTGATCCTGCGTGTGCTTTGTGGTACCAATTCCAGACCGGAGACCCTTCGCACTTCCGTTTTGGTAGCATTTTTGGTAGCATGTCTGGTATCTATGCTATTTGGCGCATTCAACGGTGTTCTGGTAGCCTACTTTAAGATACAGCCGATGGTTGCAACCTTGATCCTATATACGGCAGGTCGTTCCATTGCAGCCTGGATCAACAACAATGAATTGCCATTGATCAGTGATCCGTCCTTTGGCTACTATGGTGGATTTTTGCCGGGTGTTCCGATCCCGACGCCGTTCTTTATTGCGGCAGCCTGCGTTATCATCATTGCGCTGGTATTGAAATTTACAAATTTGGGACTTTACACACAGGCAGTTGGTATCAATGAAAAGTCATCACGCTTAAACGGTATCAACCCGACCTTTATCAAGTTCTTGAGTTTTGTTATCTTAGGACTTTGCGTTGCCGTTGTTGGTCTGATCAAAGTCAGCCGACTTTCAACGATCAACTATTCTGTTATCGCAAAAGATATTGAAATGGATGCCATTCTTGCCGTAGCACTTGGCGGTAACTCCTTGAGTGGTGGTAAATTTAATATGGCAGCATCTATTCTGGGTGCTTATGTCATCCAGTTTTTGACAACGACCCTCTACAAATTTGATGTACAGTCTGATGCACTTCCGGCATACAAAGCAGTTGTTGTTATCTTACTGGTTGTCTTGAGCGCACCGGCTGTCCGCCAAAAACTGGCAGGTCTTGGCAAGAAATTCCGTGCAAAGGAGGTAGCATAATATGGCTAATAAGACTTCTACAGCACAAAAAGGCATTGGTTACAAAATCAAAAATATGACAGATACGAATATGCTTCTGACCATCACGATCGTTATCTTTTTCCTGATGTATATCGGAGCAATC
>CAVGHS010000172.1:0-2791 GCA_963629085.1 bacterium | reverse complement strand
AGATGATTCAGATCAATAATGTATCCAAATCTTTCCAATGTCACAAAGCCCTCGACCATTTGCAGATGCATGTGCCAAAGGGAGCCATCTATGGTCTGGTCGGTCCAAACGGTGCCGGCAAATCCACCATCATCCGCCATATCGTCGGTGCTTACTGCCCGGACGAAGGCGAGATTCTCATTGACGGAGAGAATATCCGGGAAAATGTTTCCAGTAAAGAAAAACTTGCCTACATTCCGGATGAGATCTTTTATTTTGCACAGGCAAACACACTGGATATGATGCATTACTACAAAGGCTTATATCCTAGTTTTGATGAGCAGTACTTTTATAAGATCTGCAAGTGTTTTCCTATGTTAAACCTGAAAAAGCCTATCCGGTCTTTTTCCAAAGGAACCATCAAGCAACTGACTTTTGTTCTGGCTTTGTCCATCCACCCTACCCTGCTCGTTTTGGATGAGCCGGTCGACGGATTGGATCCGGTCATGCGCCGTCAGATCTGGAGCCTGATCATGGGAGAAGTTGCAGACCGGGGAACGACCGTACTCGTCTCCTCACACAACCTGCGCGAGTTGGAGGATGTCTGCGACCACATCGGCATCATGAGCCATGGACGTATCATCCTGGAACGTTCTTTAGACAATTTGCAAAGCAGTGTCACAAAAGTGCAGGTTGCCTTTGACGGTGATCTTCCACCGATCCCGGAAGGGCTCCAAGTCCTGCATTCCGTAACCAACGGTCGTGTATCTACCCTGATCTTAAAAGGTCAGCCAAGGGAAGCGCAGGAGAAAATGCAAGCCTTGCATCCGATGCTTTTAGATGTTCTTCCTCTGAGTCTGGAAGAAATCTTTATCTATGAAATGGGAGGGGAACATTATGAAGTCAAAAACATCCTTTTTTAACAAGACCATATACAAAAAGAACCTGACCCGCTTTGTGGCTTTTCCGCTTCTTTATTTCGCATTTCTTTTTATCAGTATGTCCTGCAACATGATTGTAAGACGCTTGGAAATGCAAAAATATCCGGAAGTTTACGCCAAGACTTTGCAGACAAATAATGATCTGTATGACCGTGTGATGAACCAAAACCTGCCGATCATCGTTGCCGTTTACATAATCTTAGTGACACTGGCTGTCTTTTCCTATTTATATAAAAGGCGGTCCTGCAACATGATGCATGCCTTTCCGGTCAATCGCAAGATCCTGTTTGCAACCGGTATTGCTTCTATTTTGACACTAACGCTCTTGCCACAGTTAGCAGTTACCCTGATCAACACGATCATCTATCTTGCTTTCGGTGCCGGGAAGGTTGTCTGGATTCCATGGTATTGGTTGCTTTGCATGGTCGGCTATGATCTATGCTTTTTGGGCATAGCCCTCTTTACCTCCATGATCAGTGGACAGTTGATCACAAATTTCATCTTCTACTGGATCTTTAACTTTATGTTCATGGCGGCTGAGATCGTGATCCGCGCGCTTTTATCCTTCCTTTGTTTTGGTGTTTATTCCTCGGATATTTTCCGAAACAAACTGCTCTTTATGACGCCGTCAGCCTATCTGCCACATCATACAGGGATCTATATCAATGATGCCACTTACCGGATCTACCACATCCTGCCCGAGGCTCTGCCTACCCTGCTCGTCTATGCCCTGGTCGGTATAGCACTTGTCGGAATCGCTTATCTGCTTTACCAGCACAAAGCCTTGGAGACCAGCGGTGACTTTATCACTGTGCCGTTTATGAAAGTGGTATTTACCCTGGGCATGACCTTTTTTGCCTCACTGCTGGCAACGATCGGCATCGACTGTGCTTTATCAAATCTCTTATCCGAAAACGAGACCGTATTTTTCATAACAATCATGATCCTATGCCTGACTATCGGTGTGATCCTTTACTTTATCATACAGATGCTGATCGACCGGACCAGGCATGTATGGAAAAAGCGATATCTGAAATACTGCTGCATCTACACAGGCGTTATCTTCGTCTTCCTGCTCTGCGTACGTTTTGATGTCTTTGGTATTGAAAAACAGGTTCCGACAGCATCGGATATTTTTGAAGTAGACATGACGATGGGAGAGACCACATATGCACTGACAGATGCCGATGAGATCGCGGATTTTATTTCGATCCATAAAGAGATCATAAAAGAAAAAGAAGAACTGATAGATTATTCCAGACATTGTAGCGAGCCGTATGGATTTTTGGATGTTTCCTACCATTTAAAAGACGGCAGCACACTGAGCCGTTCTTACCGTCTGCCGGATTATGCCGGCAAATCCGAGGCTTATCAGAATACCTGTCAAAAACTTCTGGCACTCTTTAACGATAAGGATGCCATCTTGACCCATGGTATTGCAAAGAATTATGCAGAACTCCAGGCAGAGGATGTGACTTTTTATCCTTTTGATGCCCCGGACGATGGATCAGATGAAGAAAAGACTTATACGAATGCCCAGTTGCAAAACCTCTATCAGGCATTTTTGCAGGATATAAAGGAAGGCAACTACAAGATCACAGATCTGGACGCCAGCGCACCATGCTACTCGGATTCCATCGATCTCGTCTTAAGATCCCCGGAACCGATCATGCTGGATCGCACCAAGCATTTCTATTACTACACCGGTCGTTCTTCCCTGAATGTATTTACAGATTATTATAGCGGCACAGGTGCCCTATCTCTGGTATCCAATACGGCGGTTGCCGATGAGACCAAAGAAGCCGTTGCCGCATATGGAGACATGGTCGCTGATTTATATATCCATCCGACACCGGACTGCACCCATACCT
>CAVGHS010000171.1:0-2821 GCA_963629085.1 bacterium | reverse complement strand
AGGGCATACTGGGTAAAATATTTCTGAAAAATGACCGGAAGTCCTTTGAGACTGCGGATCAAAAGATGCCTGCTATGAAAATCCATCCCCTGCCCTTCATAATTCCGCAAAAAGTCCTCCAGTTGTTCCTCATTGACCGGAGAAAAAAAGACCGGTCCAAGCAAGTGCATCTGCCAATTTACGACTATGCACCGGATGTCCGTGTTTGTGGTGATTATCTGTATTTCTGTGCATCCAGCCACGACAAGGGGGTCTACTATCGCACCAAGGATCTATTTTCCGACCGGTACGAAATCTTTGATGGTGCCTTTCCTTTCTGGGATCCAAGTCTTTTTGTAGATGATGACGGCAGATTTTACTTTTTCTGGGGTTCTTCGACTTCGGAGCCTCTCTATGGGGTAGAGCTGGACTCAGCCACTATGCAGCCGATCGGGGAAAAGAAAGAACTCTGTGAGATCGATACCGAGATCAAGGGTTTCGAGAGAAACGGAGAAAACCATAAGCCGAGTCATACACCGGAAGAACAGGCAGGCATTCTTGACCTTTGATGACAGCGTAGAGATCGGCGGTCTGATCAAAGGCCAAGCCTTATACCTGCGTGTAGATGCCTTTAACGAGAGCGGTATCACGACAGGGGATGTGATGCAGATCCGATAATTTCATGAACACAAGAAAAATGCGCAAGATGGGAATTGTTTCCAGATCTTGCGCATTTTTATTGATAAATATGATTCTATCTCCCCTGTCATCCACCTTAGAATTTCGCCAGTTTCTGATCGATATAGGCTAATTTTTCATCTGTCATATCCGACGCTCCCGCATAACGATCCATAATGGTTCTCAGACTCATATCATACATCTGTGACGGCAGTTTGTCGAATGGAAGCACAGATCCCAGTTTTTCTACGATTTCTTTATTATTCTTTAATTCACGAATTGTAGAATTGATGCTGTAAGTTTTTTTGAAAGGTGTTTTGACCTCATACGTTACTTGGTATGTTCCTGCGTCTACATAGCAGACACCGTCTCTGACCTCTGAAAAAAGCGGATTGTCCTTATCCTTATATGTCGCGTCTACCGCATCATAGAGGAGAATGCCTGCCTTGGCATCAAACGGCACAATCACAGATAATGTCACATGGGTCGGATCCAGGATCTTCCATGCGACTTCATAATTTCCGGCAGCGCTGTCGTAATTGCCCTTTGCCTCTTTCAGTTCCCAGTTATAGGATGGCCTTATCAACAATTCCTTGCTTCCCGGATGCTTTTCATCCACAGAAAATCCCAAAACATAGCGGTAGATCCACTCGGCGATTGAACCATAAGAATAGTGGTTCAGACTGTTCATGCCGGTGCTGGAAACATGTCCCTCTTCATCCAGACTGTTCCAGCGTTCCCAGACGGTTGTCGCACCAAGCAGAATCTCATGCAGCCAGCCCGGATAGTCTTTATTTAAGAGTAGTTTATATGCCAGATCATGCATGCCGTTTTCTGAAAGAACCGGGCACATGAGCGGCATGCCGGTAAAACCGGTCTGTAACTTGTCATCATGCAGGGTAAAGAGTTTACGCAGCATCTGGCGTGTCAGTTCCACATTATCGGAAAGCCCATACTTAAGGGCTAAGATCAGACCTGTCTGGGTCTTGATACAACAGCGTCCGGTCTGGGAGAAGTATTCCTTCTTTATCTCCTCAAACTGGTCTTTTGCCAGATTTCCATACGCTGTGGCATCCGCTTCTTTCCCAAGGACTTTTGCGGCTTTTGCCACAATATCGGCACTTGCCGCGTAGTAGATATTTGCGATATATTCCTCTTCCGTACCACCTAAGACCTCATCTGTTCTACCGGATGGATTGTCCAGTGCCAGCCAGTCTCCATAATGGAAGACATGTCGCCAGCCATGATCCTCTCCATCTAGGCGACGGCTATAATCTACCCAGGCTTTCATGCTCTCGTACTGGTCTGCAAGGATCTGCCTGTCTCCATAGAACTTATACATATTCCAAGGGATAATGCAGGAGGCATCGCCCCAGACACTGGAGCAGGTATACACGCTGACAGACGGCACCACATCCGGCACCATGCCGTCTAGATCCAACTGCTCTGTATACATATCATGCAGGTACTTACGATAAAAAGCATAGGTATCGCCATAAAATGTCGCTGTCGGCGAGAATACCTGGGCATCTCCCGTCCAGCCCATACGCTCATCCCTCTGTGGACAATCGGTTGGTACATCCACGAAATTTCCCTTCATGCCCCAGCGGACATTGGAGATCAGTTTATTGACCAGATCATACCCTGTCTCGATATTGCCGGTATAAGCCACATCACTGTAAAGGGCTATGCCTGTAAAGTCCTCTGCCTTTAAGTCTGTCACGCCTGTCACCTTGACATAACGATAGCCAAAGAAGGTAAAGTGTGGCTTGATGATCTCCTCGCCACCGCCGCAGATATAGATATATTCAGATTTGGCGCTTCTTAAATTTTCATTATAAAAACAATCATTCTGTAAGACCTCACCTGTCTGGATATGGATCTTGGTTCCTGCCGCTTCCTTTACACGCAGGGTAAAGATACCGGCAAAGTTCTGCCCCATGTCAAAGACCTGCTCATCCTTTGGTGTATGCAGAAGTTCGATCGGTGCGATCTGCTCATGTTCTATGACCGGGAGACTGTATCTTGCCGTAAGTTTTCCTCTTGGGATCTGTAAGGACAATTCCGGCAGGTTGATGTCGTCTTCCGTCCTGCCTTCCACCTTGTCCTCTTTTACCACTTCTGCAAAGGTCTGACACAAAATCACCTTTTCCAGAGGCAATTC
>CAVGHS010000170.1:0-2835 GCA_963629085.1 bacterium | reverse complement strand
GCATGATATCAAATGGATCCAGAGCCTGACTTGTCTGAAAAATTGTGGTATGAGCATTGCCGAAATGAAAGAATACCTTGCCCTATGTTTGGAAGGCAAAGACTCCATCCCGCAGAGGAAAGTCATTTTGGCAAATAAAAAAGAAGCCCTGCTCCAATCCATAGCAGATCTGCAAGAAGCAGTCACCTATATCGATTGGAAGCAAAACTTCTATGATGATGTTCTAAGCGGAAAGACAGCATACTATAGCAATCTGATCAAATAGATTGGATCAGACCATCCAGCCCCTCTTTTTCGTATATGCCCTTGTAATAGGTCACCTCATCCTTGATCAGATCGTCGATCACCTGCATGCCAAGCAGTTCTACCGGTGCTTTATCATCCGTCAGGATGTAATTTCCTTTATCATAAGTCACGGCATCTGCTGCCACACGCGCCATCATGTTCTTGAAAGAGCCATCCTGTATCTGCGCCGTGTTCTGTTTTAATGCCTGCATCATATCTGCATTATCAGAGGCAAACAGTTCCCGGTTGGTCGAGCCATCGACATCTACAGTATATTCCACAGCAAAGACCTGGCCGATCGTATCTGCCAGATACTGGTTGATGTTGCCCTCCTGACTGCCACGCATATTCATATTGACGACCATGACACCGCCCGGATTCAGATGGGATTTTACCAAAGAAAAGAACTCGACAGACGACATCTGAAAAGGAATGGTGATATCCTGATAAGCGTCAACCATGATCACATCATATTTTTTGTCAATCGCCTGTAGATAGGCCCTGCCATCGTAACTGGTCACCGGGATATCCTCGGAAAGGGAAAAATATTTTCTGGAAAGGTCTGTGATCTTATCATCAATCTCAACGCCCTCCACCTGCATCTGTCCCAGATACTTTCTGCACTGGGTCGCATAAGTTCCTGTCCCCATGCCCAGGATCAAAATATCCTGATTCTCCGGCTCTTGGTCCGCGATCATAAGCGGTGCCGCCATGGCATAATCATAATACATCCCGGTCAAACCATCCTCTTTCATATAGACGGACTGAACACCAAAAAGCACATTGGTAGAGAGTGCGACCTCTTTGTCATTCTCGTAGACCTGTAGATAATTGTAGACAGATTCCCCCTCATAGGTCAAGTCATTCTGCCAGAAAGCAAAGGAATCCGACCAGCCCAGTCCACAACATAGGACAAAGATCAGAACCGATGCGATCACTTTCTTTTTCCCGGAATGTACGCTGACAAAGTAAACGATAGCAAGCAAGAGCAGGATGCCGGAAAAGATCAAAAAAGTAATGGAAGTTCCCACTGCCGGGATCGTGACAAAAGTCGGTACAAAGGTTCCGATAATGCTTCCGATCGTATTGAAGGCTCCCAGTGTCCCCACGGTCTTACCATTGTCATCCAGACTGTCTACCGTATATTTTACCAAGGACGGTGTGACCGTTCCCAGTAAAAAGAGCGGGAATACAAAGATGACCATACAGGCAACAAAGGCTGCGATGATAAGGAAATTATTGCTGACCGTAAAGATCAAAAGTGCTGAAATCCCAATGATGATATATTTGCCAAGGACAGGGATCAACGCGATCCAGATAGCCGAGATCAATATCCTGCCATAGAGTTTGTCCGGATTGGGATTTTTATCCGCAGTCCTTCCGCCATAGATATTGCCCAGTGCCATAGCGATCATGATCGTGCCTATGATGATCGTCCATACGATCTGTGACGAACTGAAATAGGGTGCCAACAGACGACTGGCTCCCAATTCTACCGCCATGACTGACATGCCCGCAAAGAACTCCGTCAAATACAAAAATATCTTATTTTTTAATACGCCGTGATGATTCATCTTGCAACTCCCTTTACTTTACCATTTATGCTATTATATTAGCGTTTTTTATACAGCAATAATTCCGGATTTTTCCCCTTTTCCTCATAGGTACATACCATGATGAAATCCATATCCGCTATAATACCAAAACACCGCTCACCGTCAAATACCGATTCCAGTTGATTCCCTAAATATGTTTTCCCATCATCTAGGAATTTAACCTTCTTCCCATTCGGTAATACATACTCCAGATTTACATATTTTCCTACAAGAGCATTTAATCTGTCAACCCTCGGGAGTCCTTCTATGCCAAGAGCATTAATCTCCTTGATCAATACTTGCTTAAATTCCTCAAACTGTCCCCGATCGCTGAGTTCATCATAGCGTTTCCAGTAATCCAATTGTGGAAGCAGATCCTCCATATATGCGCGCGCCTGTTCCTCCGTAATATGTTCGTTGACCATATTCTGCACACACACCTCCAAAAGTTCCTCCATATTGCTATAGGTATACGTCCCGTCGGCATAGCACCACTTACAATATTCCTCATTCAGGCTACCATCCTTATCGCGTCCCAAGATGGAATCATCCGCGATCGACATCCCACAACATTGACAGATGAGTTTTCTCGGCTCTCCCAAAAGCGTATTGATCGAAACATCAAATTCCTTGGATAAGAGTTTTAGTGTTTCCGTATTTGGCATGGTCTCTCCATTTTCCCAACGTGAGACTGCCTGCCTTGTTACCATCACTTTTTCTGCCAGTTCATCCTGTGACAGTCCTCTTTGTGTGCGGAGTTTTAAAATGATATTCTTTGTTTCCATAATCGCCACCTCCTCAATCTATCAATATCATAAAGAATTTTTTGATTTCTGAAAAGCAACCTGCTGTTGCTTATCTCCACCTCCTTTCAAGATGTAAAAAAAGCACCTTAACCTTATTGGCTAAAGTGCTTAACTTTACATTCCCATTTCTTCTATCTCTTTTAACATAA
>CAVGHS010000169.1:0-2878 GCA_963629085.1 bacterium | reverse complement strand
GAATCTTTGGAGCCTGTTGTGGCAGCCAATCCGGAATTGGAGAGATGGGGCGTCATCGAGCGTATCGTTGAGCCGGAGCGTATCATCCAGTTCAGAGTATCTTGGGTAGATGACAGTGGCAAGGTTCAGGTCAACCGTGGATACAGAGTACAGTTCAACTCTGCAATCGGACCATACAAGGGAGGTCTTAGACTTCATCCATCTGTAAACCTTTCTGTTATTAAGTTCCTTGGATTTGAGCAGATCTTCAAGAACAGCCTGACAACACTTCCAATCGGCGGTGGCAAGGGTGGTTCTGACTTTGATCCTAAGGGCAAGTCAGACATGGAGATCATGAGATTCTGCCAGGCATTCATGACAGAACTTGAGAAGCATATCGGTGCTGATACAGACGTTCCAGCCGGAGATATCGGTGTTGGCGGACGTGAGATCGGATTTATGTATGGTCAGTACAAGAGACTGCGCAACGAATTTACCGGAGTACTTACCGGAAAGGGACTTACTTATGGTGGTTCTCTTGCTCGTACCGAAGCAACCGGTTACGGACTTTGCTATTACACACAGGAAGCATTAAAGAGCCTCAGAAATACAGACTTTAACGGCAAGACAGTCGCTGTTTCCGGTGCAGGAAATGTTGCTATCTACGCTATCCAGAAGGCATATCAGTTAGGCGGTAAGCCGGTGACATGTTCAGATTCTACCGGTTGGATCTATGATCCGGAAGGAATCGATGTAGACCTTTTGAAGGAAGTGAAGGAAGTAAAGCGTGCGCGTCTGACAGAGTATGCGGCTGCACGTCCATCTGCTGAATACCATGAGAAGAAGAACGGAGAGCATGGTGTTTGGTCAGTGAAGTGTGATATCGCTCTTCCTTGTGCAACCCAGAACGAATTGGACGAAAACGATGCGAAGATGTTGATCGACAATGGCGTTCTTGCTGTATGTGAAGGTGCAAACATGCCTTCTACACCAGCCGCTGTGGAAGCATTCAAGAAGGCTGGTATCCTCTTTGGACCGGCAAAGGCTGCTAATGCAGGTGGTGTTGCAACATCAGCACTTGAGATGAGCCAGAACTCTGAGAGATTACACTGGACATTTGAAGAAGTTGACGAGAAGTTACAGCACATCATGACAGGTATCGTACACAACTCACTCGATGCTGCTGCAAAGTACGGCTTAGACGGAGATCTGGTTGCCGGCGCTAACATTGCAGGCTTTGAAAAGGTTGCAGAGGCTATGATCGCACAGGGTGTTGCTTACTAAAATAGCATTTTTCAGAGGCGTTCCTTTTGAAGAGGAACGTCTCTTTTTTTGCCCATTCATCCGGGCGGTCTATAAAAAACGCTTGCGTATAAGGTATGACTATGTTATACTTTGTTAAGTTGTGACGAATGGCTCGTAGTTACGGGCTTACATTAGGAGGTTCTCATGGAAGTATTAAAGACAATTCTTATGATTGCATTTATTATTATATGTTTGGCTATTATCGTGATTATTCTGATGCAGGAAGGCAAGTCAGCAGGTCTTGGTTCTTTGAGCGGACAGACATCTGAGACATACTGGAGCAAGAATAAGGGACATTCCAAAGAAGGAATGCTCGTCAAGATCACAAGTGTTCTTGTTTTATTATTCTTTGTGCTTGCCGCAGTTTTGAATATCGGAAGTTTTTAATCATAGGTATGTGAGCCATCGTGGAAACGGTGGCTTTTTTCTTTATGAAAAGAGTTAGGACGGGGCATCCTAGTGATGTCAGGGAGATTGGATATGAACGAGAAGAAATTGGAAGAACGCAAAAAAATGATATATGATCTTTTGTGCGATGATCTGTATGTTCCCATGCGCACCAAGGAGATCGCCATGCTCTTAGATATCCCAAAGAGCAAGCGTCAGGATTTACAGGAAGTACTGGATGCTCTGGTCGAGGAGGGCAAAGCCCAGGTATCCAAAAAGGGAAAGTATCAGAAGGCAGAAAAAGTTGTAAAAGAGGGCGCCTTTATCAGCCATGCCAAAGGATTTGGCTTTGTTTCTGTGGAGGATGAGGACGAGGACTACTATATCCCGGAGGACTATGTGGGAAATGCTTTTCATGGAGATCAGGTGCGGATCGAACTTTTGCCACCGTCGAAAGGAAAGCGCAGAGAAGCCAAGATCATAGAAGTCGTATCGCATGATATTTCGACGGTCGTCGGAACGTATGAAAAGTCAAAAAATTATGGCTTTGTCGTATCGGACAATGCAAGGATCACGCAGGATATCTTTATCCCACAGGGGAAGGACATGCATGCGGTAGACGGACATAAGGTGGTCTGCCAGATCACAAGTTATGGCAAAAAGAACCGCAATCCGGAAGGCGTTATTACAGAAATTCTGGGGCACCGCAACGATCCGGGGGTTGATATCATGTCGATCGTGCGCGGCTTTGACCTGCCGACGGAATTTCCGGAAAAAGTCTTAAATCAGGCGACGCGTGTGGCGAATGCGGTGTCGGAAGCCGACTGTGCCGGAAGACTGGATCTGCGGGATGTTACCATGGTGACCATTGACGGAGAGGATGCCAAGGATCTGGATGATGCCATATCCATCTGTCGCAAAGGCAATGGTTACGAACTGGGCGTGCATATTGCCGATGTGTCAAATTATGTGCAGGAGCGGAGCGCTTTAGATGAGGAGGCGAAAAAACGGGGCACCAGTGTTTATCTGGTCGACCGCGTGATCCCTATGCTGCCGCACACGCTTTCCAATGGAATCTGCTCCTTGAATGCAGGGGAGGATCGTCTGGCACTTTCCTGTATCATGACTTTGGATGCCAAGGGCAATGTGATCGATCATACGATCGCGGAAACGGTCGTCAATATAGATGAGCGTATGTCCTATACAT
>CAVGHS010000168.1:0-2931 GCA_963629085.1 bacterium | reverse complement strand
CATGAGGGACGTTCCTTTTGCCACAAGGAGCGTCCTTTTTGGGGCATATGTATCAGATAATAAAAGCGATCCGGCAACAGTTGTGTAGCCGGATCGCTTTGTGTATGGATGAGGAAAATTATCGTGTGATATTTCGCACCCAGACGTATTTTTTGTAATGGATATAGACCGCCGGAAGTTTAACGATCTCGTCCAGACTGATGATGATGTAGACCATCCATACCGGCGCATGCAGGACAAAAGCCGCGATAAAACCGAGCGGAACGGAGAAGCACCACATGGCACCGAGATTTCCTTTCATATCGAACTTGGAATCTCCACCGGCACAAAAAATACCGTCCAGTACCGTGGTATTTACGGATTGACCCATGAGGTTAAAACCGAGTACGATCATCATAAATTGCAGATAGCCTCTGGCAGTATCCGACATTGGGGCAATGCGCGATACGAATGGAGACAGGATCATGAGGATGGTGCCGGTCACGATACCGATGACAATGGCGATATGCGTGATCCGTCCGCCGTAATCTTTGGCTTTTTCCAGTTGGTTGGCACCTAGCAGATTTCCGACCAGGATACCGGCCCCGGCACTCACGCCACGGATGACGCACTGCACCATGCTTTTTACGATACTGGCAATGGAATTGGCGGCAACCGCATCACTGCCCATGTGCCCCAGAATAACAGAGTAGAGGACAAAGGCGATACCCCATACAAGGGAAGCACCAAGGACAGGTGTGGTATAGTGCCAGAAATCCTTGGTCAAGGTGCTGTCGGTATGCAAAATCCCAGCCCAACGGATGGCAACGTCGCCACTGCGTCGGACGGCAAAATAAGCCCAGATAAGTTCGATGATACGCGCTGTGACGGTAGCGTAAGCAGCACCGACGATGCCAAGACGCGGCGCGCCAAGGAAACCGAAGATCAGGATGGTGTTGCAAAAGATATTGATCACAACTGCGGTAGAAGAGATCTTGGAACTTAAGGCTGCATGACCTGTATTTTTCAAAAGGATCAAATAGATCTGTGAAATGCCACAGAGAACATAGGAAAAAGCAACGGCTCTTAAATAGGAAGCTCCGTTGGCAATCAGGGTCGCGTCATTGGTAAAAATTTGCATGAGATGGTTGGGAATAAACAAAGCCAACAGGGTAAAGGTGCCGCCGAAGATCAGGTTGGTGTAAAGCGCAACCGGCATGACTTTTTCGATAGAGGCGGTGTCTCTTTTTCCCCAATATTGCGCGATGATGATACCACATCCGGCGGCGATGCCTGCTATAAAGAGATTGAGGACAAACTGAATCTGTCCGGCAAGGGAAACTGCGGATAGGGATGACTGATCCACAAAGCCCAGCATCAAGGCATCGGTCGCGCTGACGAGTGCTAACATAAATTGCTGTATGGCGATCGGGACAACGAGGTGTAACATTTGTTGCGCTAATTCGTTGTCTTTTATCTTTGCTTGTAACATGGGTAAACTCCTTCGTATTTGTGAAACTTATGCTATTGTATCGGGGAAACAAAGCCTATGTCAAGGGATTTTATGGGGATGACAAGTTAGGATGAAGAAAAAGGAAAATTTGCTAAGAAAAGAGCAAGATATGTAAAAAATACTTGTGATGATAACAAAAAAGGAAACCTTATAAAAGGCTTCCTATCAATAAATGCGGAAGATGGGACTTGAACCCACACGTTCGCAATGAACACAAGATCCTTAGTCTTGCTCGTCTGCCAGTTCCGACACTTCCGCATATCATCTCGCGACGACTTGATTATAATATCAAATTGGGCGACTGATGTCAACAACTTTTTCCATTTTATTTAGAGTCTTGCACTGATCTTTTGCAATAGGGCTTCTTGCAAAACCTGTGAGAAGTTGATACCCAGAGAAATGGCTTCTTCATTTAACCAAGCAGGAATACTTAAAGTTTTTTTGATTGCCTTAGAATTTGTTCGTTTTTTATAAGCAAGCATGTCAAACTCGACAATGACGCAGTATTCACTTGGCTGTGTGACAATCTGATCGAGAGTGGAGGCGGTTGGAATCGTAGTATGGGATTTTTCATAATTGGAGAGGGTTAGACCCAATGCATCTACAGCCATTTCATATGCTTCTTGCATGTTATCGCCTTGTGTCATACATTCTGGAAAATCGGGAAAAGTGACCCAAATTCCACCATCTTCTGCTATATGAAAGATTGCTGGATAAAATAATTTGTGCATATTGAGCCTCTCTGTTAATAAGGAAAGGGTTATTTTAGACCTGCCTGTTTTAGTATGGCTTGTTCCAATCCTTTTTTTAAAATTTTTACAATGATAGGGAATAATTACGGTCTTTTTAGTATATGAATTGAACATCTTTACATGTGAACCATTCTGACTTATGATTTCAAAACCATTCCTTGATAGATGCGCAATCATTTGTTTTGGTGTCATTGGCATCTATCATTTCTCCTTTGTCTGTAGATTATAATAATACGTAATAATACGTATGTCAAGAATGAGGATAAAAGTAAGATATTCGTTTTGCAATATATCATGCATTGTCCTTTCTGTGAGAATATTTCGTATCATACGTATGAAATGAATAAGGGTAAAATCATTGGTGAAAACCAGTGATAGCAATATCAAGAATTGATATTGCATTTACTATGACAGAAAACTGAAGGACAAGGGCGAGAATGTGTATATAGATTCTCTTACCTATGAGCAGTTTATGATGCTTGGTGATACGGAATTAAGCAGAAGATTCTCCATGCAGGATGAAGCAGAGCAGAAAGCAAGGATAGACAGAGAGCAGGCAAATGAGCTTGAGTATGTCGATGAATCACAGAAGTCTGATGCTGAAGAAAGTGCCAACGCTTCTGAAGAAAGTGCTGGTGCTAAGCCTGTAAGGAATCCTGAGAGGGAAAAGCCTAAGTGGGATGATAC
>CAVGHS010000167.1:0-3005 GCA_963629085.1 bacterium | reverse complement strand
GTCTACTGGTTCTTATTGATGATCTTTGACTCGTATTTTCCTGTTACAATATCGATATAACGCACAAACAGAGATACTTTATTGTCCGCATTTAATGACTTCCAGATCTTGTCTGCAAAAGCATCCATATCATCTTCGATGGCAACCAGTTTCGGTTCTCCCTCAAAACTAGGAAGTGGATTGCCGTCACACTTGTAAGTATGGATAAAATGTCCCTCGCCTGCGACCGGATTTTCATAAGCAAAGGTATAACGATTGCAGGCATCCGGGTTGCCATTGTTGCTCTTTAAGATAGACATGGCGTAATTGTATTTCCCGTCCTTGATATGCATGATACCTGAAATTCTAGGAGTGTAATTTGGTCCGTCCGGCTCAAACTCTCTGGTGCGCAGGGACTGTTCGAATGTCATCTGCTTGTCCATGAGTTCATATATCGTATCTGTCTGGTCGCCATTGGTAACGATGGTCTTGTTGCCAAGGACGCGTACAGGTGCATAGATGATCAGGCTCGGATCGCTCAGTTTGGATGGATCATATGCCTGTGTGCGGATGCCTTCTCCGTCCTCTACAAAAACACGATTGCGGCTGTTCTCACTTCTGCCCATGATAAAATAGGCGGTCACTGCCTTGGTGCCATCCGGTGTCTTACCGATCACGATACCTCTGCCCGGATAGGCATTTGACTGTAATTCCGCTTCTAATGATAACATTTCCATGAAATAACCTCCTAAAATTTTCTAGTCTATGCTATATGGCTTGTTACATAAGATGATTATAACGTATCACGCGCCTTTTTACTATGCGCTTTTCCTAATGTGATTGATTAGCCCATCTTATCATACGCCGTTTATTTATAAGTATCATTGGCATATCAGTGTCTTTTGAACGGTAGGAAATTCAGGGCAATTTCCTATGACTCAAAAAAATAGAGCCAGTCCCCTTGCGGAGTCCGGCTCTATCATCAGATCATATTAAATATAAGAACTATAGGTTGACATAAGGTCATTCATGGAAATGGCACCCGTTCTGGTATAAGAACCGCCGGAAGCCTGTGAAAGCACACTGCTTCTGACCATGGAAGCCTTGGCAGAAATCTGATAGCCATAGCCTCCGGATGTCTGGAATAAAGACTTGGCAATGGTCATATCTGACTTTTTAAAAGTCGTCTCATCTACAGACAAATGTCCATTGCTGCCTACGCTGATACCAATACTCTTCAAGATAGAAGAATTGGCTGAGGTCAATCCCTCCATACCGGATACCGCAGAGCGCACACCGGAAAGGCTGGCGCCGTCACCACTATCGATCATATCATTGTAGGCATCCGCAAACTTCTTGACTGCTGAGTAGATCTTGTCTGTATCATAGCCATAAGTCGTCTTGCCGTCCGCATCCTTTGTCTCTACTTTGCTGAATAAGGAATCCGTACCCTTTTTCAAAAGTGCATTCGCCGCATCCGACAGATCGGTAGCGTCGTTTTTCCACTCTGCCATCTGCTTGTCCGTCGTCTGTAACTTGTCCTTGTCGGTCGCTGTCGTTGTCTCTGTCCCGCTCTTTGGTGTGTAATAAGAGCGAAGCAATTTGAAATAAGATCCTGATTGAATACTATTGTATTCCCCTAAAAGACTGGTCATAGAGGAAATAGATGATCCACCACTGCTGCGTGAACTGTTCAAACTGGAGAACAGTGTGCTGATGCTGGAAGAATCATATCCTGATACGGTAAGTCCCATTTTCATCACTCCTTTGATAAAGTGATTATACAATATTTTCGATCTGCCAGTCAATAGGGGCTGCACCATGTGCCTCTAAGAAGGCATTGGTCTGGGAAAAATGCCTGCATCCAAAGAAACCACGATAAGCTGAAAGCGGACTCGGATGCGGTGCCTCCAGGATCAAATGATTGGGATTTGGCGTCAGAAGTTTCTTTTTCATCTGCGCCGGTCTGCCCCAGAGCAGAAAAACGATCGGCTGTTCCTGCTTGTCCACAATGCGGATCACAGCATCCGTAAACTCCTCCCAACCAATGTTCTGATGGGAATTTGCCTGATGCGCCCGCACGGTAAGTACCGTATTTAAAAGAAGAACGCCCTGCTTGGCCCACTTGACTAAGTAGCCGTTATTGGGGATATAGCATCCCAAATCATCCTGTAACTCTTTATAAATATTGACAAGTGACGGCGGGATCTCCACCTCCGGTCGGACAGAAAAACACAGACCATGTGCCTGATTATAGTTATGATAAGGATCCTGTCCTAAGATCACGACCTTGACATCGGAAAGCGGTGTCAGATGAAAGGCATTGAAAATATCATCCGCCGGTGGAAATACCGGACCTTTTTTGTATTCTGCCAGAACCGTCTCATATAATTTTTTGTAGTAAGGTTTACGAAATTCCTGACTCAGCGGTGCCAGCCAGTCATTTGAAATTGCAGGCATGTGCCATCTCTCCTTTATCTTCTGACAGATACGCCTCTTTCTGCCAGATATGCTTTTAGATCCATGATCTCTAACTCTTTGTAGTGAAATAAGGATGCCGCCAGAGCCGCATCTGCTTTTCCTTCTGTCAGAGCGTCATAAAAATGCTCTTTGGTGCCCGCTCCACCGGAAGCGATCACCGGAATGGAAACCGCCTCAGCAATGCTTCTGGTGAGTGCAATGTCATAACCCGCCTTGGTACCGTCACAGTCCATACTGGTAAGCAGGATCTCTCCTGCCCCCAAGGCTTCTGCTTTCTCTGCCCAGGCAATGGCATCCAGTCCCACATCAATACGTCCGCCATTTTTATAGACATTCCAACCGCTGCCATCTGCACGCTTTTTGGCATCGATGGCGACAACAACGCACTGACTGCCAAACTTGTCTGCCGCCTCCGAGATCAGTTCCGGGCGGTTTAAGGCAGAAGAATTGATCGATATCTTATCTGCGCCCTCCCGAAGCAGGATGCGGAAATCTTCTACACTGCGGATCCCGCCCCCTACCGTAAAGGGAATAAAGACATTGGC
>CAVGHS010000166.1:0-3035 GCA_963629085.1 bacterium | reverse complement strand
GATGCCTGCCGCTTCATATTTTCCATGGTCGGATTATCAATATTAGAAAAATAGATCATAAGACATTTCCTCCTTTTATAATTATATACGATACAAATATCGCCACAATGTACTGAATATAGCATTATTTAAAATAAAACTATCGCATATGATTATCGTATAACATAAAAGGAGAGGAAATACAAGTAAAACAAAAGAAAGTAATAGGGAGGTTTTTTCATGAGTAAAGTAGGAAACACTTATCAGATGAAGTTATTTGACAAAAAGATCTTTGATTCTAAAGTAACTTCAGCAAACACACAGACATCGGAGAAAGTATGGGGATACTTCGTAGGTCCCATGTTTATGATGATGGCGTATTATGCCATAGCAGGTACATATCTGACACAGTTCTATACGGATGTATTGGGGATCGGCGGCATTTTCCTTACCTTGATGCCACTCTTTTCCAAGATCGTGGATGCCATTACCAATGTCATTATGGGGCGTATCATTGACAAGACACGAACCAAGCAGGGAAAGGCAAGACCGTGGATCCTGATCTCCGGTGTTCTCATCGCAATTTCCGGTGTACTTTTGTATACAGTGCCAAAAGCAGGTTATACGGTGCAGATCATCTGGATCATTGTCAGTTACAACCTTTTCTTTGCCTTTGCTTACACGATCTATAACATGAGTCATATATTGATGGTGCCGCTTTCTACCAGAAATACCAAGCAAAGAGACGGACTTGCCATGCTGACTTCCATGGGTACATCCATGATCCCGGGCATGCTTGTTACCATCATCCTTCCATTTGTTGTAAAGTACATGGGTGTAGGTAGTGAGGCGAGAGGAACCTGGGCGCTTGTTATGAGCCTGCTTTCTATTTTTGCCATTCCGGCAGTCTTGGTGGAGTATTATTTTACCAAGGAAAGAGTAACGGAAGAAAATATCAACGAAGATGGTGAAAATCACATGGAAGTTGTGCCTATGGTCGATCAGGTCAAGGCATGTGTGACAGATAAGTATTGGTGGATGGTCATGGGTATCTGGGCAATCTTCCAGATCATGAACTTCCTTTCTACCAACAGCATGGTATATTTTGCAAACTGGGTATTGGGATCTTCGGTTGCACAGGGAGCGACCAATCAGGTGTTGATCAATGCGATCGGGCAGTTCCCACTTGGTATCGGTATTGTCGTCTTATGGCCTTTGATCAAAAAGTTCGGCAAGCGCTGGGTATTCCAGATCGGTTTTGTCATTGGCGGTATTGGCTGCCTCTTTGTCCTTTTAAATCCGACCAGTATGGCAGGTGTGATCGGCGGTATGTTTGTAAAATCCTGCGGTGCCCTTCCGACTTATGCTATGGCAGCGGTACTGGCAGAGGCTATGGATCATGTGGAGTATGAAAAGGGCTTCCGTGTCGATGGTTTTACAGCATCCGTCAATACGATTCTGGCAACGATTGCAGCCGGTATCGGTCAGACCATTCTTTTAGGCGGTATCAATAAGTTGGGCTATATCCAGCCAAGCAGTGCGGAAGCGATCGTGGCACAGCCACAGGCAGTACAGACCTTCTTTACCTGGTGCTTTGTCGGCGTATGTATGGTGGGATATTTTATCATGGCACTCATTATGACTTTCTATGATCTGGAAGCAAAGGTGCCGGAAATGACAGCGACCATCATCGAGCGTCATAAGAAAGCCGCTGAGGCAAGAGGCGAGGTCTACATTTCACCGGAAGAAAAGGCTTATGCTGAACAGAAGGAAATGGAACGCAAGGCGGAAGAGATCCGTATCCGCGAACTCAAAGAAAAATGTGAAAAAAAGGGACTTGACTTTGCGACAGAAGAAGCAAAATATCAGGCAAAGTTAGCCGAAGCCAAAGCAAAAGAAGAAGCAAAAAAGGCGAAAAAGGAAGCAAAGAGAAATAAGAAGAAATAAAAGATTGCAGAGGTGAGTCGATGCAAAAAACAATATTTAATGAAGGATGGACATACGGTGAGAAAGGGCAGGAGAAATCTCCTGTCCGCCTCCCACATGATGCCATGCTTCATGGAAAAAGACGGGCAGACAGCCCGGGAGGAAGTGCATGCGCTTTCTTTGATGGTGGGATCTATGTGTATGAAAAAATCTGGCTGGCACCCGAGCAGGCAGAGAATGCAAGATATATCTTGCAATTTGACGGCGTGTATCAAAAATCCAAAGTATATGTAAATGATAGAGAAGTTGGTGGCTGTGTCTATGGTTATGTTCCGTTTTTGGTAGATATGACAGAGGTAGTCCGTCCGGGACAGGACAATTTGATCCGTGTGGTCGCAGACAACAGCGAGCAGCCAAATAGCCGCTGGTATTCCGGAGGTGGTATTTATCGCGATGTCTGGCTTTTGACAGGACAAGATCGTTTCATTGCACCACAGGGCGTGCAGATCACGACCCAGTCGATCGATCCGGCACAGGTGGCAGTGACCGTGGCTTTAGAGGGCAATCTACAGGAAAAGGATGCCGTGCAGGTATCAATCTTGGATGAAGATAAGGTCTTGGCACAGGGCTGGGGAACAGACCTTGTCTTAAACTTAGCGGATGTGATCCTTTGGAGCGAAAAGACACCAAAACTCTATCAGTGTCAGGTCATCCTTTATGACGAAAAGCAGAAAGTCATAGACCATGTGACGGAGACCTTTGGCATCCGCCAGATTTCGGTCAGTAAGAAGGGACTCTTTATCAACGGACAGGAGATCCTCCTCCGTGGAGGATGTCTGCATCATGACAATGGTATATTGGGGGCAGCCAGTTTCGCGGAAGCCGAGTGGCGGCGCGTGGCAATGTTAAAAGAGGCAGGATTTAATGCGATCCGTTCCTCCCACAATCCTGCCAGCCCACATATGTTAGAAGCAGCAGATGTGCTTGGTATGTATGTGATGGATGAGACCTGGGACATGTGGTTTAAGCACAAGAATCCAAAGGACTATGCCGGATCTTTTATGGAGCATTTCAAAGAAGATGCTAAGGCTATGGTTCTGCGTGACTATAATCATCCGTCGGTTATTATG
>CAVGHS010000165.1:0-3085 GCA_963629085.1 bacterium | reverse complement strand
GCCGTCTATGATCTCTAAAAATCGTTCATCCAATGCCGCGTTGTCATCATAACTAAGGGTTACATACTTCAAATTTCATCACCGCCTTTTACCATGTAAAATCTAAAAATTCCAGTTTTCCCTGTCCCTGAAAATGAAAATAGAGGGCATGCACACCATCGGAAATATCAATCGGAAGCGAAATGCTCTGCCACTGCTTTGCCACCGGCAGGCAATACTGTCCTACGGGCTTGCCCTGGTAGGAAAGTGCCAACTCAAGACTTGCCTCTTTCTCACTCCGATAGGTCAATGTGATCTGTCGATTGCCCTTGCAGGAAAAATATTTGTATCCAACCCACACATCGTTTTGCAGGTCTGTTAAGAACCGTTCTCCATCCTGATGGATCAATCTTGGGATTTGCGCTGTCTCCTTACGATTGCAGGCATGCGGCATATGCCCATTGGTAAGGTTACAGTATATTCCCGCCGGATAGGTTCCCTTTGCCCAAAGAGGCTTACCACTGAGTCCCTGACTGGTCATCTCCACCTGCGGGATCGTGCCGTCTGCAAGGATGTTCACTTTCTCTGCACAGCCCTGCCTGCTATAGTCATTTCCATGGGTCATCCTGTGATAAAAAATATAATATTGACCTTCCACCTCCACCAGACTGCCATGATTATTTCCGGTATGGTTCAAACGATCTTCCGGTTTTCTGCCATCGAAACCGATATCACCATTGGAAATGATCACACCGCGATAAAGGAAATCCCGATCCGGGTATTTACTGGTCGCATAGCAGAGTTCATGGTTGACCTGTGAAGAATAAATAAAGTAATAAGTATCCCCGATCTTTCGGATGGAACTTGCCTCAAAAAATCCATGTCCTTCCATGGGCGTTCCTTTTACAATGTTTGGCAGGATACGCTTGGGCTGGCTGATGACCGTCAGCATATCATCCGCCAAGGTAACCGTTATGGCTCCGGCGATGGCTCCTTTTTCTTTTTTCACTTCCTCATAAGTCTTGCCATAGGTCTTTGCCATGATGCGATACATCATGCCGCGGTTCAAAAAATTGATGTGTTCCTCAAATGGGATCAGCGCCCCATAATATAGACGGATGACACCTTCATCATTGATGACTGCCGGATCAAAAAGTGCATATTTTTCAAATAGGCTTCCATCCGCATTTTTCACATCCCCATAATAGGTAAAGGGTCCTCCCGGCTCGTCGGCTACCGCCACACTGATCGGTCCGTCATAGCCGCCCTTTCCCTGTGCTCCTGACAAGCAGTAATACATATAATATCTTCCATCATTTCCCTGCACCACATCCGGCGCATACATCTGCTGCCGGGTCTCGCTCGCATGCGGATCCTGTGTGACACGATAACTGATCCCATGCGATTTCCAGTTTCCCAGATCATGGATCGGTGCCGAAAAGACTTCGTAGGGATCCATGCAATAAGTCTCGCCGCCCTCTCTGTCATGGGATCCATAGACATACAGACGGTCACCAAATATGTGGGGTTCGCCATCCGGTATGTAGGTATCCAGTGGCAAATATGGATTCATTGCCTGCATATATCTTCCTCCTTCTTCTATTTTGATATTTCCTTTGCTGTATAAAGAAACCCTATCCTTAGGTCTTACTATAGGATAGGGTTTCGTATAAAAATATAAAATTATGATACATTTTATCAAATTTCTGAACCAAGATACGATTGACCGGATTGACTGATGGTATAGCCTTCCGAAAATTGAATGGGCTGGTTATCTCTCCGATACTGCAAAGGTGTCATACCGTAGGCGCGCTTAAAGGCGGCACTCATGTGACTCTGGGAATCGAAGCCCAGATATGCCGCTACATCCCCGATCTTTGCCTCAGAATATTTGATGATATTGGCTGCTGCAATGAGTTTCTGCTCCAGCACATACTGATAAACTGTGATGCCCTCTGCTTTTTTAAATTCTCTTTCCAAATGAGCCAGACTAATGTCCAGTTCTTCTGCGATCGCCTGTGCCGTCAATTTTCTGGTGCGGTTTTTTGCAACGTATTCCTTGCAATGTTCCACATAATTCCAACGATTGGTATGCTTTTTTCGTAAGTCACATACAGCAAGACTGTAGTCCCGCAAGGTCTTCTCATAGGCTGCCAACATCTCTTTTATGCTTTGACACTCCATCAGTTCCTGCTGGAAGGATACCTCTCTGGCAAAGGCATCAAATTCACTGACACCACCTCGGATCGCTGCACGGCAGGCAAGTCCTGCGGATGCTACGATGGCGTATTCCCACTGCCTGTATTCTTTGCTTGCCACAAGACTGCCCAATGCTACCTGCTCATATAGATTTCTTGGAATGACATCCGTCTTGTGTAAATGCAGCGTGCCTTCCTCGATCCGGCGCAGCCATTTTAATTCTTCCTGATAGGATGGCACCGGGATGTCGGCATCGCCTATTTGTATGGATTGATAGTTGTTTTTTCTTTTCATGGCTTAGGTATGTTATAGTAATTGGTATTCCTGCAGCAGTTTCTGGCGGTATGCGCTATCTTTCGTACTCCGTGACAGATCATCGATGCGATCATCCGCAAGAAGCCTCTGGGTCAGGTGATTTAAACGAGTCTCGCCAATCTCAATTCCTTGCGTAACTCCCTGCTCCATACCGCGCGCTTCTCCATCCTCAAATCCATCCTCATATGCATCTTCTCTTTCCATCCGCAGATGTTTTTCCTGATCATATTCAAACAAACACAACATAAGCACCTCCGCACGATTTTTCCGAAGAAAATCCGCCAAGACTCCCTTCTCAATACATTCATCGATTGCCAGTTCTACCGCATCCGTTCTCTCATGGTCTTTTTCATACTTTCGTACCGTATCTACAAAAATAGCATACTGAGCAAGTGTCGGACTCTTCTCCATCAAAGATACATTCCTTCCATAATTGATATTGATAACCTCAACCTTTAACTCTAATGCAATATCCGCTGCATCTTCTACATGTTCATAAGCATCCGAAAGCCGCATGACAGACCGTTCCGGTAAATCTTCTATTCCATTATAAAATACCACAAACTGCGGTGAAGGTAAATGTATCTTTTTT
>CAVGHS010000164.1:0-3259 GCA_963629085.1 bacterium | reverse complement strand
TCAACAATATGTAATTAAGGAGTGATGTCTTATGTCAATTCGACCGGTGGATTTTAACGGGATGATCCAGAATACACATGAGGTTTCTCAGGCAAAGGCAAACGAAGACAATAAAGCTAATCTGCAACAGCAAAATGTGCAGGTCGCGGTCATGCATGAGGAACAAAATGCCAGTTCCATGGTACAACAGATGGAAGAATCCCAACAGCATGAGTATAATTATGAAGATGGCGAGGGCAATGGCAGTGGTTACAATGCCAAGGGACGAAAGAAAGCCAGAAAGAAAAAGAGCCTGGATGGCGATGGCGTCGTGCGTATCAAAACGGGACAGCCTTCGTTTGATATCAAGATATAAGGAGCACAGAAATGACAGGGTTACAGATTGCCATGATCGTGATTGGCATGGTCTGTCTGATCGGTAGTTTTTTTGTTTCAGAGAAATTATCGAAAGCAGATCTGGAAGAAATGAAAAAAATGAGCGAGCAGGAGATCAAAGTGATCGTGGATGCCAGAATGCAGGAAGCATCGGCACAGATCGATGAAAAGATCCAGGATAAGGTCGAGGATGCTGTGGCGCAGATCGAGCGTGGCGGGGAAAAAGAGACCAACGAAAAGATCTTAGCCATCAGTGAGTATTCGGATACGGTGCTTAGTTCCATGAACAAGTCACATGATGAGATCGTCTTTTTATATGATATGTTAAATGACAAGCAGGAGCGGGTGACCGAACTCATGAAGGAACTGACCCTGATGCAGTCTGCGGTCGCACAGATGGAGGAGACACTGGATGACAAATTACAGGTGACCGGTGTTTCTATGGAAGCGGAGGCAGAGGCCTTAGAGGAAGAAATGGCGTCGCAGGAAGAAAAACAGACTTCCCTAGAGGATGCTTTCCGTTCCCAGGTGGTCACAGAGGAAGGAAAAGAAAAGACGGCGGAGCCAAAGAAGAATGAACAGATCCTTTCTATGTATAAAGAAGGCATGAGTGAAGTTGAGATCGCCAAGCAGTTGGGTAGAGGGCTGGGCGAGATCAAACTGGTCTTGGGATTGTTTGGTGAGGAGCAGGCACATGAGGTTTAAATATTATTTAAGGGGAGCCGGGATCGGTGTCATTCTGACGACCCTGATCTTTACGATCGCATTTGCTCTATATAAGCCGACGCTTTCAGATGATGAGATCATAAAAAAGGCGCAGGCACTGGGCATGGAAATGCCGGCAGACGATAGCGATAATGCAGATAAAAAAGATACAAAGGCTGCAAAAGATCAAACGGATAATGCTGATGCGAATGACAGCAATGCGGATGATGCAACGACATCAGAAGATGGCGGTCAAAAGAATGTCATAGAATTTACGATCGCATCCGGCGATACATCGGCGACGATCGCACAGCATTTGCAGGAGGCAGGGCTTGTCGACAATGCCAAGTCTTTTGATCTCTACCTGTCAGATCAGAATCTGGACAATCAACTTTTGCCGGGAACCTATCAGATCCCGGAGGGAGCCACTTTTCTGGAGATCGGAGAATTGCTGACGACCAAGCAGGCACAGTAGAAAAAATCCTTGCAATGCCATAGGGGCTGTGATATAATTGTCAACGGCTCAAAATCAATCACACATAAGGATTGGTAGATCGGTGCCCAAAATACGGGTCTTTTACCAAGATGAATTATGTGGAAGTAAATAACCAGGAGGTAAGAAAATGAGTGTTATTTCAATGAAGCAGTTATTAGAGGCAGGTGTTCATTTCGGACATCAGACAAGAAGATGGAATCCTAAAATGGCTCCTTACATCTACACAGAGAGAAATGGTATCTATATCATCGATCTTCAGAAGTCTGTAGGTAAGGTTGACGAAGCTTACGATGCAGTATTTGATATTGCAGAGCAGGGCGGAACAATTCTTTTTGTTGGTACAAAGAAGCAGGCACAGGATGCGATCAAGCAGGAAGCTGAGCGTTGCGGTATGTACTATGTAAACGAGAGATGGCTTGGAGGTATGCTTACAAACTTCAAGACAATCGAAAGCAGAATTGCAAGATTAAAAGAGATCGAAGCAATGGCTGAAGATGGAACATTTGATGTTCTTCCTAAGAAGGAAGTTACAAACCTCAAGAAGGAATTAGAGAAGTTACAGAAGAACCTTGGTGGTATCAAGGATATGGGAAGAATCCCGGACGCTATCTTCATCGTAGATCCTAAGAAGGAAAGAATCTGCGTACAGGAAGCACATGCACTTGGTATTCCGCTTATCGGTATTGCTGATACAAACTGTGATCCGGATGAACTTGATTATGTGATCCCGGGTAACGACGATGCTATCCGTGCCGTAAAACTTATCGTTGGTAAGATGGCTGATGCTGTTATCGAAGCAAAGCAGGGAACTGTTGATGTAGATAACGCAGAAGAAGTAGAAGAGAACGAAGAAGCATAATTTTATTATTTGGAGGACATGACAATGGCTATTACAGCAGCTATGGTTAAGGAACTGCGTGAACTCACAGGCGCAGGTATGATGGATTGTAAGAAGGCACTTGGCGAGACTGATGGCGACATGGACGCAGCAGTTGAGTACCTTGCAAAGAAGGGACTTGCTAAGGCTGAGAAGAAGGCTGGACGTATCGCAGCAGAAGGTATCGTTGCACTTCAGGTATCTGAGGACGCAAAGAAGGCAGTTGCCGTAGAAGTAAACTCTGAGACAGACTTCGTTGCAAAGAACGAGAAGTTCCAGAACTATGTAGCACAGGTTGCTGCACAGGCAATGGACACAACTGCTACAGATATTGACGGTTTCTTAGCAGAGACATGGGCTCTTGATACAACAAAGACCGTAAATGAAGAACTTGCAAGCCAGATCGCTGTTATTGGCGAGAACTTAAAGATTCGTCGTTTCGCTCAGGTAGAAGAGAACAATGGTTTCATCGCTGACTATGTTCACATGGGCGGTAAGATTGGTGTTCTTGTTGACGTTGAGACAGACGTTATCAACGATGCTGTAAAGGAAATGGCTAGAAATCTTGCTATGCAGGTTGCAGCATTAAATCCTAAGTACACAGACAGATCTGAAGTAAGTGATGAATATCTTGCTCACGAAGAAGAAATCCTTCGTGCACAGATCGCTAACGACCCTAAGGAGTCTCAGAAGCCTGAAAAGGTTATCGAGGGCATGATCAAGGGACGTATCAACAAGGAATTAAAAGAAGTTGTACTTTTGGATCAGGTATATGTTAAGGCTGAGGACGGCAAGCAGGTTGTTTC
>CAVGHS010000163.1:2288-3299 GCA_963629085.1 bacterium | reverse complement strand
GATCAGATGTTGTCTCTCAATTATATACAAACCGGGGAGTGGAAGTCTCCCAGGAAATCATAGATGCAAAAAGAGCAGAACTGGGATTGGACAGACCCTTTCTCGTCCAGTATGTCTCATGGTTGGGCGGTATCTTAAGAGGAGATATGGGAACGTCTTATGTGACCGGGAAAAGTGTCTTTGAAACCTTTATGGAAAAACTGCCGGCAACCCTGCTTTTGACAGCCTTATCTATAGCACTTACCGTGCTCATATCCATACCTTTGGGGATTTTAGGAGCCGTAAAGCAAGGAAAATGGATCGATAAATTGCTTCAGTTTTGCAGTTTTATTGGAAATGCCATGCCAAATTTCTTTGTCGCCATGCTGCTTATGGAATTACTCAGTATCAAATTGGGGCTATTGCCGGTCATTGCCACAGATATTTCCATCAAAAGTGCATGGATGCCAACGTTGACACTTGCCATTTCCATGTCGGCAAAATATATGCGGCAGGTGCGGACAACCGTTCTTGAGGAACTAAGCAAGGATTATGTCATAGGACTTAAGGCGAGGGGGATTCCGGGCAGGATCATCTTATGGAAAAATGTTATGAAGTCGGCGCTTTTGACGATCATAACACTTCTGGCATTATCGATCGGAAGTCTTTTGGGGGGAACCGCCATCACCGAAAGCATTTTTATGTGGGATGGCGTCGGTAAATTGGCGGTGGATTCTATTAACATGAGAGATTATCCTATGATACAGGCTTATGTAGTCTGGATGGCGATCATTTATGTGCTGGTCAATCTTGTTACAGACCTGTTATATCGTGTGCTGGATCCAAGAATACGATTGGTGGAGAAAAAAAACAATGAAAAAAATCAGTAAACAAAGAAATAACGTAAAGATCCGTCTCATAGTATTCGCATGTCTGGCAGGACTTTTGCTCCTTTTTTCTTTGTTCAGTGACAAGTTATGTCCTATGGATCCCTACCTTCAGGATTTAAGTAATGCGAAAGCGGCACCTTCT
>CAVGHS010000163.1:0-2278 GCA_963629085.1 bacterium | reverse complement strand
GCACCTTCTTTTGCGCACCCCTTGGGAACCGATCGGTACGGACGGGATATGTTATCTCGTATTATCGTAGGAAGTAAGACCAGTATTTTTTCAACTTTGCTACTGGTGGCTTTTATTGCCGCCTTTGGAAGCATGATCGGTCTGATCTGTGGCTGGTTTGAAAACAAGATGGATGTTATTCTTATGCGTATTGCCGATATGTTCCTGGCATTTCCGGGACTGGTTTTTGCCCTTGCAGTCGCAGCGGTTTTAGGTGGAGGTCTGCAAAATGCCATCATAGCGCTGGCGGCGATTTCCTGGCCCAAATATGCCCGCCTGGCACGCAGTCAGACCTTGACACAAAAAAAAGCATCTTATATCAAGGCTGCCCGGTTAGCGGGAGACAGTGATAGGAAGGTAATCGTAAGGCACATACTTCCCAATATTATGGGACCCATTCTGGTAACAGCCGTGCTGGATATCGGAACCATGATGATGGAACTGGCAGGTCTGTCATTTTTAGGACTGGGCGCAAAACCGCCTGTGGCAGAATGGGGCAGTATGATGAGTGAGACCAGAAATCTCTTGACGACACAGCCCTGGGTCACTTTATCGCCGGGAATCGCTATTTTCATCTCGGTTGTCATCTTCAATCTGTTTGGTGAGGCGGTGCGCGACTGGCTGGATCCAAAGAATGGGAGGTCATGATGGCGGAATTATTAAGATATGATCATGTAGATATCAGGTATGGGCAGTCTCTGGTGGTGGAGGATGCGGATTTTAACTTAGCGAGCGGCCAGATCTTAGGAATCGTGGGCGAGAGCGGTTCCGGAAAATCAACACTTTTGAAGGCATGCATGGGACTGTTAGGCAAAGAGGGGCAACTCTGTCGGGGAAAGATCCTGTATGATGGGAAGGATCTGGAAAAGTGCAGTGAAAGGGAGATGCAAAAGATCCGTGGAGCAGAACTGGGAATGATCTTTCAGACGGCAGGAAGCAGTTTTTGCCCTATACGCACCCTGCGCGTGCAAATGTATGAAGCCGTCCGGGCACACAAAAAGATCAGTAAGGCAGAGTTTACGGATGAGGCTCTGGAACTTCTAAATAAATTTGGCTTTGACCAGCCGCGGCGCATCTTAGATGCCTATCCTTTTGAATTATCCGGTGGTATGCAACAGCGCGTAGGAATTGTCGCAGCCATGCTTTTACATCCGCGCGTTTTACTGGCGGATGAACCGACATCAGCATTGGATGTATCCGTACAAAAGCAGGTAGTAGAGCAGTTTTTGATGCTGCGGCAGGAGTTTGGAACCTCGATCGTGCTTGTTTCCCATAATATGGGCGTCGTACGCGCCATGGCAGATGAGATTCTGGTCTTATATCAGGGAAAGGTGCTGGACTATGGGAAAAAAGAAGATATTCTGGAACATCCGACCGCAGAATATACAAAAAAATTATTGGAAGCAGTACCAAGACTTAGGAGATAACATATGCAGACATTGTTACAGGTAGAGCAGTTGACAAAAGTATTCTCTTCGCGCAGAGGTCAGGAACATAAGGCGGTGGATGGTGTGAGTTTTTCTGTGGGGCATCATGAGAAAACAGCGATCATTGGAGAAAGTGGAAGCGGAAAGACAAGCCTGGCACAGATGATCATGCGTTTAGAGGATGTCAGTAGTGGGCAAATCTTTTTTGAGGGGCAAAACATTACCCATGCCAAGGGACGACAATTAAGGGAAGTTTACCAAAAGATGCAGATGGTCTTTCAGATGCCGGCAGATTCTTTTGATCCCAGACGCACCCTTGGCGATGGTATTGCAGAAAGCCTTAGAAACCGGGGATGGAAGAAAAACGATGCCATGCGAAAAGCCGAGTATCTCTTGGCAGAGTGCGGCTTGGAAAAGGAATTCTTGACAAGATATCCGCATGAAGTCAGTGGAGGCCAGTGCCAGCGGGCAGCAATCGCGCGTGCGCTTGCAGTAGACCCGGTATTATTGATCCTGGATGAAGCAACCTCTGCACTGGATGCCACGGTACAAAGCGATATGATCAGGTTGCTGGTGAAATTACAGGAGGACAGAGATATATCCTACTTGTTTATCAGTCACGATATTGCCCTGGTGCAGTCCTTTTGCGATCGGATTCTGGTTATGAGCCAGGGAAAGATCGTAGAAGATGGAAGAACTGAGGATGTGATACGAAATCCCCGATCAGAGACGGCAAAACAATTGATGGATAGTATCTTATAGATATATATCGTGTGGTGCGATCTATATAGAAAAAGAAAGAGGTATAGGAG
>CAVGHS010000162.1:0-3310 GCA_963629085.1 bacterium | reverse complement strand
GCCTTATCATAGGCAGCCGCGATCTCCACCGGATCCCCGGCATCTTTTAAATCTACAAAATTAACACCCTTGACCACTCTGCCGTCCTTGACATCCAGACATGGTATGATTCGTTTGGTAAACATCCGCTTTCCTCTTCCTATCTCTTATAAGTCTGCAAAATTCTGTAAGATCGCCAGTCCGACTTCCCCACTTTTCTCCGGGTGGAACTGACAGGCAAACACATTATCCTTTTCCACCGATGCATGGATCTGCACACCATACTGACAGGTCGCTTTTACGATGGAAGGATCTTGTGCCTTAAGATAATAGGAATGGACAAAATAAACATAAGAACCTTCCGCAATGCCGGAAAACAACTTGCCCTCAGACGGAAAATCCAAGGAGTTCCACCCGATATGCGGGATCTTCAGCCCCTCTTCTTCCGGGATGCGCAGACACTGTCCCTTTAAAATACCAAGCCCCTCGACACCCTCAGTCTCCTGACTTGCCTCAAACAAAAGCTGCAATCCAAGACATATGCCAAGAAAAGGTTTCTTTTCGGCAACGACCTCATGGATGGCACGGTCTAATTCGTACTTTTTGAGGTGCGCCATCGCATCGCCAAAGGATCCCACGCCCGGCAGGATGATCTTATCCGCCCGCTGGATCTCATGGAAATCCCTTGTCAAAATGGTTTCCTGCCCCAGATGATTTAAGGCTTTTTCTACGCTTTTGATATTGCCGGCATCATAGTCAAGTATTGCTATCATATCCTGTCCTTTTCCTCATTAATTGTCTAAATGCAGAGATGCAATGATCTCATCAATGCGGATCGAGTAATCCTCCCGATTCAACTGATACATTGCGACCGCATCCTCTGCTGATACACCATATTGATCCTGTAAAAGTCCTGCTAGTGCTTCTCCCAACTTGGTGTATTCATCCTCGATCCCAAGTTCTTTTGCTTCGTCTAAATTCTCCTCATACCTGGCAACGCCTGTCACCAGAGAATCCAATGCCAGATCATACATCTGTCTTTTTACAAAGACCTGGTATTCCTGATCTCGTTTTTGCAGATCACCCAAAAGCCTTGCTTTTTTGAAAAGATCCTGATCTGCCTCTTTTAGATCTATTCCCATCAGATCCTCATAAGAAGTAAAGTAATCTCCTGCATTGTAGGCAGTTCTTGCATCATTTAAGGATAATTTATACCCCATCATGTGCTGGGCGATCGTGATGAGAGCAACCACAGAGACCGCCAGTACCAAAAAGATGACAATGACCTTAGCCGGGATCTTTGGTGAATTGTCCGGCTCCTTTGGTGGCTTGGGTGGTTTTTCCTTCTTTACTTTTACCTTCTTTTCCTTTGGCTCTTTTGGTTTTTTCTCTTTTTTCGGTTTCTTTTCCTTTTTTGCCTTTTTGGATTTTTGTTCAGCCTCGGAAAGTTCCTTTAAAATATCCAGATTTTCCTGGTTCAGATCCTCCTGTGGGTTCTGGGAAATATCTAAAACTTCGTCTTCTTTTTCCTTTTTACTAAAGATGGACTTGATCTTATCGATCAGGGCTCCCAAGCCCTTTTTCGTCGGTGTCCCATCTTCTTCTGTCGAAGTGCCCACCGTATCCGTATCATTAGAAGGATCCGTCTGCTCTGCCAATTGTTCAAAGGTCTCCTGGGCTTCCTCTAAAGGCTGATCCTGGCCATCCGCCTGAAGTAAGGCACCAATATCATCCAAATCTTCGTCACCGGACAAAAGCCCCATCAGATCCATATCCTCATCGTTTTCATCCAATAAAGACGGCTCATCTGCATCCGCTGTCTCGGCATCATTCATCTGTAGATACTTTGCCAAAAGATCTTCGCCCACTTCGCCGATCGACTCTTCTGCATCCGGCGTCGCTGGCTCCTCTGTATCTTGGGCAAATTCTGCATCCATCTCATCTTCGCCATAGCCATCCAAAGCCGGCAGGTCATCATCCCCCTGCTCGATCTGTTCTTTTGCCTTGTTGACGACTTCCTCGATATTTTCTAAAAAAGATGCCGTATCATCTGCGGATTCTTCTTCCGGAGCATCTTCCTCTAAAGTCTCTTCCTCCTGGAAAGACTTTTCATATTCCAATTCATCCTGGGCGATCTCATCTTCAAATTGACGGATAAAATCATCCGACTGATCCAGATCCTCTCCCAGTTCTTCCTCAAACATCTTGAGAAAATCATCTTCGGATAAGGCCTGGCGCAGGTTTTCATGGCTGGTCGGTTCCGGCTTGTAATCGCGGATCCCACTGGCTTCCATAAAATCGTCATCCGGCTTTATTCTATTTCTCTGTTCCTGTTTTTCTCTCAGGATTGCTTCTGTCTGCTTTTGGGCATCCGTGACGTCTTTGCGCACGGTCTGCACCGAATTCAACAGACTATCCAAGTAATCTTCTGAATTAGCCAAATTGTTACCTCCAAAATGGTTATTTACATACAGATAAGGGATGTGTCAAAAGCACATCCCTCTTTTAAACCTTATATTATTTGCGGTTTGCTTCGTATTTCTCGATCAATCCATCAATGGCTGAAACCAACTTACCGATCTCCGGCTTTGTCAACTGTGCATCCGCTCCAAGGGATTCTCCTTTAAGTCTGATCTCTTCATTGATCAGAGATGAGAAGATAACCACCGGAATCTTCTTCATGACTTCATTTTTCTTGACCAACTTGGTCAGGCGGTGACCATCCATCAGTGGCATCTCGATATCTGTAATGATACAGTGAACATCATCTAAGACTGTGCCACGCTCATTCATCTCACACAACTTGTCCCATGCTTCCTGACCATTCATATTGACGATCAGATTGGTATATCCTGCCTTGCGCAGGCATTCACAGATCAACTTGCTCAAAAGCGGAGAATCTTCTGCAATCAGGATCGGAGAAGCGCTACGGTCTCTCTCTTGATAATTGTCCATATCAGAAACCTTAAGTCCGGTCTCCGGGTTGATGTCAGATACGATCTTCTCAAAATCTAAGATCACGACCAACTTGTCATCCAACTTGACAACACCGGTAGATACGGCAGAATCATCTGCACTGATGGTCGCATCCGGCTTGATGATATTCTCCCAGGATACTCTGTGGATACCCAGTACCTCATCTACATGAAATGCTGTGTTTAATTTGTTGAAGTTGGTGATGATAAATAATCCGTCTGTCTCAGCCGGTTCCGTAATATTCAGGCATCTGCGAAGGTTAATGACAGAAATCATCGTATCTCTCGGCATAAAAATACCTTCTACACACGGATGTGAATTTGGAAGCGGAGTGACCGGTTGATACAGTAAGATC
>CAVGHS010000161.1:0-3368 GCA_963629085.1 bacterium | reverse complement strand
CTTCAAAAAAAGCCGGAGACTGAGCGTATCCTGATCAAGGAAGAAACATCGGCAGCAAAAGAGACTGTCGAGAAAAAAGAAAAAATAGAAGATCTGGCACCTGAGAAAATGACGGTGGAACTGAAACGATACAAAAAGTTATCCAGACTTCTTCTGATCGCCTGTATCACCATGCTGCTCATTATCATTGGCATGTTCGCCATCAATGCGACCAGCCAGAATCCGACGATCTTAAATTACGAGGAAAAGATCGTAGACAAATATGCCTCATGGGAAGAAGAACTGGATGCCAGGGAACAGGAACTAAATGAAAGAGAGCAGAAGTTGAATCAATAAGGATTTGGAGACGAAAAGGTCACAATTTTGACATAATATATGTGTAGCATGAGAGAAAACAGTAGCAGAAAGGGTGTAGTGTAAGATGGCTGGAAAGAAGATATTGATCGCAGATGACGAGGCAAGATTACGCAAACTGGTATCAGATTATCTGGTGCGTGAAGGATATGAGGTCCTAGAAGCCGCAGACGGAGAGCAGGCACTGGACATCTTTTACCGGGAAAAAGATCTTTCCCTCATGATATTGGATGTGATGATGCCGGGCGTAGATGGATTTATGGTATGTAAGGAAGTAAGAGAAACCTCCCAGATCCCGATCGTCATGCTGACGGCAAAAAGTGAAGAAAATGATATCTTAAACGGCTATGAATATGGCGCGGACGAATATATTCCAAAGCCATTCAGCCCAAAGATCCTGGTGGCACATGTCAATGCCATTATCCGCAGGACATCGGATGCAGATGACGGCAACAAAGATCTTTTGGAAGCAGGTGGTATTGTGATTGACCGTAAGGCACATATCGTTACCATTGACGGACAGGAGATCATTTTAAGTGTCAAGGAATTTGAACTTTTGTCCTATTTTATGCAAAATGCCGGAATCGCCCTGTCAAGAGACCGGATCCTAAATGGTGTGTGGAATTATGATTATTTTGGAGATGCCAGAACTATCGATACCCATGTCAAGAAACTGCGCGCAAAATTAGGTGACAAGGGCAATTATATCAAGACCATTTGGGGAATGGGGTATAAGTTTGAAGTCGAAGAATAAAGTACAGAGCATCAACCGCCAGATGGCGGGCATTTATATGACTATCATTGCCCTGACGATCGTGGCACCGCTCATCATCAATTTCTGTTTTTTGGGCTATTTTTATCAACATGAAAAGGAAGTAGCCATGATCTCGACCTTTGATCTGGTCAATCGGGCGGCAGTGGCAGGCAGTTTTGATGATGAAGAATTTCTGGATGAATTGGAAAAGGCGCACGCTAATTATAGTATTTCCGTCGTAGTCGTGGATTCGGCGGCAAATGTCCTTCTGACGACGGCACATGATACGGAGGATATGAATTCCCAATTGTATTATGCAATGTTTGGACAGCAGATGCAGGGCAGTTCCGGAACAGAAAGAAGTGGTGACAACTACGTCATCAAGCAACAGATGGATCATCGTCTGGGGGAAGAATATCTGGTTCTTTGGGGAACACTTGACAATGGCAATATCATCATGCTCCGGTCGGCGATCGAGGGCATTCGTGAGAGTACCAATCTGACCAACCGCTTTTTGATCTGGATCGGTATTCTGGCGCTGACCTTGAGTATTTTGGCTACTTTCTTTTTGACCAGGCGTATCACCAAGCCTATCCTTGCTCTGACGGATCTTTCCAAGCGTATGATCGGTCTGGATTTCCAGGCAAAATACCAGAGCCAGAAAAAGCGAAACGAAGTGGATGTTTTGGGCGAACATATGAATGAACTGTCTGAGACACTGGAAGAGACGATCGTAGAATTAAAGCAGGCAAACCATGAATTACAGGCAGATATTGCCCTAAAAGAAGAAAACCAGAAACGACAGCAGGAGTTTATCTCCAATGTATCACATGAACTGAAAACACCGATCGCTTTGATACAGGGCTATGCAGAAGGTCTGGCAGAGGGAATTACGGATGATGAGGAAAGCCGTGAGTTTTACTGTGACGTCATCATTGACGAAGCCAAGAAAATGAACCGCATGGTCTTATCCATGATCTCCCTCAATCAGATTGAGAGTGGGAACAATGAGATGGAGTACGATCATTTTGATATGGTTGCTTTGCTGGAGGGGATGATCCAGTCCATGAAGATCCTCTTGCAGCAAAATGACATCAGCCTGTCTTTTGCACACGATCAGGAGATCTTTGTCTATGCCGATGAATATTCGGTGGAACAGGTCGTCAGCAATTACCTCAGCAATGCCATTCATTATGCAAAAAATGAAAAGAAGATCGACATCAAACTGACAAAGAAAGAGCATGTTTTGCGTGTTAGCGTATTTAATACCGGAGATCCGATTCCCCAGGAGAGCATGGAACATATCTGGGACAAGTTTTACAAGGTGGATAAGGCGCGTACCAGAGAATATGGCGGCACCGGAATCGGACTTTCCATCGTTAAGGCGATCATGGAGAGCATGGGGCAGGAATACGGCGTGCAAAATCACGAAAATGGCGTAGAATTCTGGTTTGAAGTCGAGTGCTGACTTCAGAAAAAGGACAAATTTTTGTTGAATATTGCCAATAAGAATGATAACATGATAGTATATATAGAACAATATCATGTGCAAGGAGCGCAATATGAAATACAAGAAACAGGTTCTTTGTGGGGTGATGTTGTGTTTCTGCTTATGCATGACCGGATGCGGCAAATTATATGTCATGACCGATGAAGAGGAAAATCAGGTCGTGCTTTATGCCGCCAAGATGGTTTCCAAGTACAACCGTGCACAGGACACCGGATACTCTTATGTATCGGATGAGCATAAGGACAAGCAAGAGGATACCGACGTGGGACAGACAGACGATGCATCGGTGGATGAAACGCAACAGGAAAAACCGCAGATGACATTGTCGGATGCTATTGGTATCGCCGGGATTCGTTTTTTATACCAGGGATATGATATATCTTCCTCCTATGAAACGACAGATGTTGCCATACCGGATGCAGGAGAGGGCTATTCCTATCTGATCTTACAGGTGCAGGTCGCAAATACGACCGATCAGGCAGTGACAGTCGATCTGATCAACCAGCCGGTCACTTATCAGGTCAAGATCAATGATGGGACAGCGGTCGATGGTATCACGACACTTTCTATGGCAGATCTCTCTACCTATTACAACAAATCTTTGGGTCCACAGGAAACGCAGGATACGGTACTTCTCTTTCAGGTCAGCCAGACCGAGTTAGAGTCCCTTGATACGCTACAACTGCTGGTTACCAAGGACGGACAGACGAACACGATTGATTTAAACAATTAGCATACATTGCCTAGAGG
>CAVGHS010000160.1:0-3427 GCA_963629085.1 bacterium | reverse complement strand
TTCTTCATCGCCTTGTGAAAGCACTCTATGTCTTTGCAGAGATAGGCACCTCTGCCATTGGTTCTGCCGCTGGCATCTACCAGAAAGGTATCTTCCGGTGTCTTGACCACGCGGACCAAAAGGGATTTGTCTTTCATTTCATTACACCCCACGCACTTGCGCTGCGGGATCTTTTTGCCATTCATTTTATTCTTCACTTTCTGATGCTGCATCGTCATCGTAGTCATCATCTACATAATCATCTTCGGACTCGTCATACTCATCATCATAGTACTCATCGTCGTCATAATACTCATCATCATACTCGTTTTCATAATCTAAGAAATCGCCTGCTTCTCTTGCCTGTGTCTCGCTCTTGATGTCGATCTTGAATCCTGTCAGGCGGGCTGCAAGTCTTGCATTCTGTCCTTCCTTACCAATGGCAAGTGACAACTGATAATCCGGAACAACGACTTTTGCCGTCTTTTCATCTGCATCCGCGATAACAGAAATGACTTTTGCCGGACTAAGTGCATGCTCAATGAGCATCGCCGGATTTTCATTCCATTCGATGATGTCGATTTTTTCCCCGCGGAGTTCATCTACGATCGCATTGACACGGCTGCCGTTCATGCCGACACATGCGCCAACCGGATCCACGTTTTCATCCTCTGCCCAGACAGCCATCTTTGTTCTGCTTCCTGCTTCACGTGCGATCGCCTTGATCTCTACAACGCCGTCACGCACTTCTGCAACTTCTTCTTCAAACAAACGCTTTACCAGTTCCGGGTGGGTTCTGGAAACTAAGACCTTCGGTCCTCTGGTCGTATCCTTAACTTCCAGGATCAATACCTTGATACGCTCTGTCGGCTCAAAGTGTTCTCCTCTGACCTGTTCATTCTCTGCTAAAAAGGCATCGGTCTTGCCAAGATTGACACTGATGTTCTTGCCGATATAGCGCTGTACGATACCGGTCACGACCGTTCTTTCCAACTGATAATATTCGTCGAATACCATCTTTCTTTCTTCTTCACGGATCTTCTGTAAGATCGTGTTCTTTGCACTCTGTGCTGCGATACGTCCAAAGTTGGTTGACTTAATCTCGATATTTACCACATCGCCGATATTGTAAGATCCGTCCATCGCCTGTGCATCTTCCAAACTGATCTGTTCTACCGGATCTTCCACATCTTCTACAACCGTCTTTGCTGCTAAAACATGATATTCACATGTTTCCGGATTGATGTTCACGGTAATGTTATCATTCTTTCCAAAATGATTCTTGCAGGCTACCTGAAGCGAATTCTCAATTGCTTCCAAAAGAACATCTTTGCTGATATTCTTTTCAGCCTCCAACACATTTAACGCTTCTAACAATTCATTGTTCTTCATTTCTTGTTCATCCTCCTAAAATTCTTGTTATAGTACGCTAAAAATCAAACGCCAGACGGATCAATGCAATGTCTGACTTCTTAAATGTAACTTCTTCTTCGTCTTCGGATAAGACAGTGACGCTGTCATCATCATAGGCATGCAGAATGCCATAGAATTCCTTGGAACCGTCGATTGCCTTATAAGTACGGATCTCGACTTCCTGCCCCAGACTGCGTTCAAAATCACGCGGTTTCTTGAGCGGTCGTCCCAATCCCGGTGAACTCACCTCAAAGGTATAGGCTCCCTCTACATAATCCAGTTCATCCAGCAGGACATTCATCTCTCTGCTGACCGCAACGCAGTCATCAATGGTAATGCCTCCCGGTTTGTCAATATATGCCCGAAGGAAATAATCCTGACCTTCCTTGACATATTCCACGTCCACTAATTCAAAGCCTTTTTCGTCCAGAATCGGAAGAATCAATTCTTCTGTCTTCTTTTCGTACTGCTCCCTTTGTGACATGTGTCCACCACCTTTCTTTTTTTAAAAAATTGAGAGTGGACAAAATGTCCACTCTCAATTCTAGCAACATATCTACTTGCGCTCAACAGTTCGTAGGGGAATCGAACCCCTGATTCCGCCGTGAGAGGGCGGCGTCTTAACCGCTTGACCAACGAACCATGATGCCTTGTTACCGCACCGCGACAACAAGACAATAATATATCAAATACGCTTCCTCGTCAAGTACTTTTTTGAAATTTTTCAAAAAAATTGAAATTTAAGAAAATTCTAATCCTCGTAACCGTTTGGATTGTTCTTCTGCCATCTCCAGGAATCTGCGCACATCTCCTTGATACCATACTTTGCAGTCCAACCGAGTTCTTCCTTTGCCTTGGTCGCATCCGAATAGCAGGTAGCGATATCTCCGGCTCTTCTCGGCTTGATGACATAAGGGATCTTGACACCGGTCGCCTCTTCAAAGTTCTTAACGATATCCAGTACGCTATAGCCGACGCCGGTACCCAGATTGTAGATACACAGTCCGGCATTCTCCTCGATCTTCTTTAAAGCCTTGACATGACCGATCGCAAGATCAACGACATGGATGTAATCTCTGACGCCGGTACCATCCGGTGTATCATAGTCGTCACCGAAAACACCAAGTTCTTTTAACTTACCGACTGCCACCTGTGTGATATATGGCATAAGGTTGTTCGGGATACCGTTTGGATTTTCTCCCATGGTTCCGCTTGGATGTGCTCCGATCGGATTGAAATAACGAAGTAAAATCACATTCCATTCCGGATCCGCCTTTTGCATATCGGTAAGGATCTGCTCCAGCATAGACTTTGTCCATCCGTATGGGTTGGTACACTGTCCCTTTGGACACTCCTCTGTGATCGGGATCTGTGCAGGATTGCCGTAAACCGTTGCTGATGATGAAAAGATGATGTTCTTGACACCATGCTGTCGCATCACATCCACCAATGTCAATGTTCCTGCAATATTGTTGTTATAATATTCCCAAGGCTTCTCGACAGATTCACCTACTGCCTTTAAACCGGCAAAATGAATACAAGAGTCGATCTGCTCCTTGTCCATGATCTCATTTAAGATGTCACGATCTAAGATATCTCCCTTATAGAAAGTAACTTCTTTGCCTGTGATCGCCTTGACACGATCCAATGACTTTTCACTGGCATTGGATAAGTTATCCAAAACAACCACGTCATATCCTGCCTGCAAAAGTTCTACACAGGTATGACTTCCAATGTAGCCTGCACCACCGGTAACTAAAATTGCCATGTGTCATTCCTCCTAATCAAAATATTCTTCACTCACCAAAGGGCATTATAGCACATGTACCCTCATAAAAAAACCTTTATTTGGTAAAAAAGAACTCCGAAAATCAATTCGGAGTTCCTGATGATCTTTAGGCAACCTTTGTCTTTGCCAGTTCAACTAATTCAGCAAATGCTGCTGCGTCATTGACAGCCATCTCTGCTAACATCTTGCGGTTCATTTCAACACCTGCAAGTTTCAATCCATACATGAACTTGCTGTAAGAAAGAC
>CAVGHS010000159.1:0-3429 GCA_963629085.1 bacterium | reverse complement strand
ATATTGAGATCGAGGCATCCGAGATCATACCGCAGAATTTCAATTCCGTGCAAGCCATTTATGCCATGGTAAAGAGATTACAGGAGAACTAAGATGGCTTATCATGAAGTGACCTATCTCTTTTTATTTTTGCCGCTGGTACTGATCGCCTATCAGATCACGCCACAGAAGAGGCGTTGGTGTGTCCTGCTTCTGGCAGGTTATGCATTCTTTTGGTCTTTTAGCAAAAGTCTGGTGCTGGTTTTGATGGCAACATCCATGTTTACACATTACATCGGGCTTTGGCTGGAACGGGTCAAAGAGGACGGAGATAAGAAAAAACAAAAGTGGATTTTATTTTTCGGCGTCTTTGTCCTGCTGGCTGTGCTGGGCTATTTAAAGTATGCGAACTTTTTTGCAGAAAATGTCAATGGGCTGTTGACGGCAGTGGGTAAGTCAGGCATGGCGCTGGAGACAAGGAAAATAGCCGTGCCGATTGGAATCTCTTTTTACACCTTACAGGCGATCGGCTATATGGCGGATGTCTACTGGGGCAAGATTCCGGCAGAGCACCATCTGGGAAAAGTGGCACTTTTTCTGGGCTTTTTTCCACAGATCATGGAAGGTCCTATTGCCATGTATTCCCAGACAGCGGATGCGCTGTGGAGTGGAGAAAGCCTGAAATCCGAAAATCTGGCAAAGGGATCTATCCGTATCCTTTGGGGACTCTTCAAGAAGATGATCATTGCTGACCGCCTCTATTATCTGGTGACCGAGGTTTTTGACCATTATGAAAACTACAGTGGAGCCATTGTGATCCTGGCAGCCGTTTCCTATGCTGTGCAGTTGTATATGGAGTTTTCCGGTTGTATGGATATTGTGATCGGAAGCGGACAGATGTTTGGCGTGAGACTGCCGGAAAATTTCAACCAGCCGTTTGCCTCCAAAAGTGCGGCAGAGTTTTGGCGCAGGTGGCATATGACACTGGGCGTCTGGTTCAAGACCTATGTCTTTTATCCGGTGTCTGTTTCGCCTTTCATGCGCAAATGGAATAAATTTGGCAAAAAACATGTAGGAAAATACATGACCAAATTGGTAGGATCTGCCATCGCCCTGTTCTCGGTCTGGCTTTTCAACGGGCTCTGGCACGGACCACAGTGGAACTATATCTTTTATGGTATGTATTATTTTGTCATCCTCTTGCTGGAAGTGGCGTGCGAACCGCTCAAGGAGAAGTTTTATGCGCAGACCGGTACGAGCGAGACGACCGGTTGGTGGAATGTCCTGCGGATGGCAAAGACCTGGATCATTATCTTTACCGGAGAACTTTTCTTCCGTGCCAACACGCTGACGGCAGGATTTTCCATGTTTGCAAGCATTTTCCGGGAATTTGCGCCGGCAAGGCTCTGGGACGGCACCCTGCTTCGCATGGGTCTGGACATGGCAGATTATGTGGTCATCGTGGCTGGTTGTGTTGTAGTCGCTATCGTGGGGCATCTGCGGGAAAAGAAAAAACTGAGTCTGGATCAGATCGCAGCCATGCGTCTGCCGGCTCGCTGGGGACTTTATTACGCGCTTATTTTTGCCGTCATCCTATTCGGCGCATATGGCGTGGGTTATCAACAGGTGGATTTGATTTATGCTGGATTTTAAAGAAAAACTGAAAATAAAAAAATATAGGAATAGCCTGTTTTTTATCATACTGGCATTGCTTATCATTGGTAGTTCTGCCGGGCTGTCCTACCTGTCTATGCAGGACGATCATCTGCTCCAGAGCCGCAATAAGAGCATGATCCGTATTCAAAAACAGAAGGAGGACTCATTGGATGCTCTGGTGGTCGGGGATAGTCTGAGTTATAGCGCCATCTCACCCATGAAAATGTGGGAGGAAGCAGGCTTTGCCTCTTATGTCTGTGGACAATCCGGGCAAAAAGTACAGGAGACCTATTCTATGCTGGAGACTGCCTTTAAGACCCAGCATCCCAAGGTCGTTGTCATGGAGACAGGACCCCTCTTTCGTGTGCGGGGCAAGAGCGAGGAGATCAAGTCGACGCTTTCAGAACAGGGCAATCGCTTTTTTCCGATCTTCCGTTACCATGATGTCTGGAAACCCCTGCTCTTTGGCAAAAAGTATGCAGAACAGGATTTTGAGGGCTATCTGGTGCGTGGGACAAAGACCCCTTATACCCATGGCGATACCTATATGAGCAAGGCAAAGACGCTGGAGGAGATCAAGCCGAGCATCGATCTGTATATGCAAAAGATCATTGCCCTGTGCAAGAAAAATGATGCAAAACTTCTACTAGTAAGCGTGCCGTCACCGCATAACTATAACACGGCTCGCTGCAATGCCATCGCAGCCTATGCGAAAGACAATGGTATTTCCTATCTCAATCTCAATGATGCAAGCAATCCGGTTGGCATTGACTGGAATACGGATTGTCTGGATAAGGGAGACCACCTGAATGTGTCCGGTGCAGAAAAGGTAAGCATCTATCTGGCTGCCTATCTCAAGGAAAACTATGATCTGCCGGATCACAGAGGCCAGGATGCCTATGCGTCCTATGCACAAATGGAAAAACAGTATGATCGGATCGTGAATGAAAAGATACAGGAGATTCGAGAATAAAGAGGAAAAGAGACAAGCGGAAAACGATGACTTCCCCTTGTCTTTTTTTGCATTTTTTACTAAGATACAGAGTATAGAGATATAGAAAAGAGCAGGAGGTTTTTGTATGAGGGTAGAAATTTCAGATGCAATTCAGTATATCGGTGTGGATGATACCACCATCGATCTGTTTGAAAGTCAGTATGTTGTGCCGGAGGGCGTTTCTTATAATTCTTATCTGATCCTGGATGAGAAGGTCGCACTGATGGATACGGTGGATGCCAGAGGTGCCGAGGCTTGGGAAAAGAATCTCATGGAGACTTTGGCGGGACGCAAGGTAGATTATCTTGTGATCTCACATTTGGAACCGGATCATGCTGGAAGCATTGGCAGATTGGTTGAACTGTTCCCGGATGTGACACTGGTTGGCAATGCCAAGACCTTTGCCATGCTGCCACAGTTCTTCCCGAATGGTGTGATGGAGTGTGAGAAACTGACGGTCAAAGAGGGCGATACCTTATCTTTGGGAAGTCATACCCTTACCTTTGTGATGGCACCGATGGTACACTGGCCGGAAGTCATGGTTTCCTATGAGTCCAGTGAAAAAGTCTTATTCTCTGCCGATGGTTTTGGAAAGTTCGGAGCCCTGTCTTTGGCGGAGGATGCAGACTGGGCATGTGAAGCGCGCAGATATTACTTTAATATCGTAGGAAAATATGGCAATCCGGTACAGGCACTTTTGAAAAAGGCTGCAAATCTCGATATTGCAACCATCTGTCCATTGCACGGACCGATCTTAAAGGAAGATCTGAGCTATTACATCGGACTTTATGATACATGGA
>CAVGHS010000158.1:0-3470 GCA_963629085.1 bacterium | reverse complement strand
CGTTTGATATATGGAATTGTGCCTCCTATGATGCTGATACAGAGCAGGCATACATATTAGATGCCGGTGATTATACGGTGCATGTAGCACATGATGTCAAACATAGTGAGTGTGATTTTTCCTATTCGTTGGGAGAAAAAATGGTCAAAAAGACGGATGAGGTATCGGGTGCGGAGATCAAGAATCTCTTTGCGGATGCCTTCTGCGATCAAATGACTGTTTTATCCAGAACGGATCCGGTGGGAACTTATCCGACCACACCGGTCAATGAGACCTGTCCGGTCGATATCAGTGATATGGATGCGGCGGTCGCACCGGAAACAGATGCGGATGCTGTGGCACCGACGATCGGGGCAATTTACGAGGATAAGATCATGCTGCAGGAAGTGGCTGTGGATCCATCGCTGGAAGAGACTTTTTTAGACCAGTTGACTTTGGATGAAATGATCGATCTGATCTGCAACTGTGGTTATCAGACACCGAGCGTAGACCGTCTGGGAATCCCAAAGACAAATGATAATGACGGACCGGCTTCTGTGAAAGGGGCGGGAGGACTTTTGTATAAGGATTCCGGGGTGGCATGGCCGGCAGGTGTGTGTCTTGCCTGCACCTGGAATGTGAATCTTGCCTATGCGCATGGCGTGCGCTGTGGTATCGAAGCAAAAAACATCGGTACAAATATCTGGTATGCGCCGACGGCAAATATACATAGAAATCCAAAAGGCGGACGAAACTTTGAGTATTTTTCCGAAGACCCGATCGTCTGTGGAAAGATGGCAAGTGCCATTGTCCAGGGCGCACAGTCACAAGATCTGACTGTGACAGTAAAACATCTGGTCTTAAATGAACAGGAGAAGAACCGCTGGGGTATTCTGACATGGGCAGATGAGCAGACGATACGAGAAATCTACTTAAAGCCTTTTGAAATCGCGATCAAGGAAGGCGGCGCACAGGGTGTTATGTCAGCCTACAGCCGTTTGGGAAAGACCTGGTGTGGCGGGAATGATGTGCTTTTAAAAGATCTCCTACGCACAGAGTGGGGCTATTCCGATTATGTGATCTCTGATTTTTCCGTACATGGTCTGTATGGAAGTTATATGAATCCTTTACAGGCGACCTATGCGCAGAATGATGCGAATCTGACAGGTATTTATGCAGTTCAGTTCATATCCATCAAAAAGGCGATGAAGGAAGAATACAAAGCCAATCCGGTAGTCTTTGGTACAGCCATGCGTGCGTGTGTAAAGGATATTATCCATATGAAAATGGCATCCAGTGCCTTTAAAACGCAGGCAGATAGCTCAGCGAGCATCCGTCTTGAGGGAGAGACCGCCAAGGTCAAGGGAAAGTCCGTCAAGAATGCCGGATTTACGGAAAAAGCAGATGGCGCAAGTCAGGGCTATGTACTCTGCAATCTGTCAAAGAAAGGCAGTGTGGCAACCTGGACATTTGATGTGACGGAAGCAGGAACCTACGATCTGACCATGGCATTGGCAAGTACCAATCTGATCGGAAAAGATGTGGCTCTGAACAAGCAGGTCCAGATGCAGGTCAATGGAACAGACGTTGATGTTTCAGAGATAGAGATCTTGGGAAGCGGCGTTTTGAAATACAATCAGTTTGCCACTTATGGACCACTGCAGGTAGATCTGCAGGCGGGAACGAACACGATCACCTGGACAGTGACGGGGTATTCTGTACCAAATGTCGATTATATGGAATTTTATAAAGTGACTGAGTGATCAGAATGTTAAAGTGATCCATGGCGGATGAGGCGAATGCTTTCCGTCATGGATGCTTTTGCTATCCGGGTAAAATCGGTAAGCGACAGAACAGGTTCTGCCTGACGAAACCAGTAGGCATACAGACCCATGATGCCATTGGCAATATATTCTGCATAGTAATCTTTTTGTACCTCGGAAAGAGAGGCATCACGATTGGATTCTAAAATGCAGTATTTGATGGCGGCTACGCCGTCCTGAAAGAAACCGGAACAACTTGGCTCGGTAAAGATCACGCGGTAAAAGTCCATCTTATCTTGTGCTACAGCACTCAGGCAGTCAAAGAGAGTATCTAACTGCACATCCTCGCGTTGCTTGAGTTGTTCGGTAATGGCATCGCGAGCAATCTTTTGCATCTCTTTTACCAGATCTTCGATGCTTTCATAATGCAGGTAGAAGGTACGGCGATCAATATCTGCCTCGCGTGTCAATTCGGATATGGTGATCGCGTTGTAGGGCTTTCTTTTCAGGAGTTCCACAAAAGCATGGCGCATTGCCTGTTTGGTCTTTTCTACGCGACGGTCTGTTTTTCGTTCTTTTGTCTCGGACATGATCCTATCCTCCATATTTATTACACACAAAGGTATAACTTGTGCATTTTTGCTCATTTGAAAAAGGACTGGCGATTGTTTTATTGTCAAAAATCCTTATATAATAATAGCATAATAAATACACAATGTGTGCATCAAAAGTACAAGGAGGGGGATTTTTTATGGGAATTTTGTACAATGTACCGGATTTAAAGACTTGGGGATTTATGGCATTTGTCTTATTGGCATTGATCGCTTTTAATGAACTGGGAAGAACAAAGAAATGGGGTGGGATCTTACTATTTGTGGTCGTACCTTTGGTTTTGACGATCATGATCTGGCCGACAACAGCAGCACCGGGCAATGAATATGGCACAGGAAACTGGTTCAACTGGGTAAAGACATATTCAGCACTGGCTGGTTGCGTAGGCTTTATGCTGATCCGCTATTGCCCAAAGATCGAACATAGCAAGTTCGCAATTTACTTTCCGCCGATCATTTTAGCAGCTAATATCTGCGAAGCGGTTATGCGAGATTTTCAGGTATTTTCCTGGGGATTGACTGAGGGCGGTTATGTAGACAATTTATGGACGATTTCCGGACCGTGGAACATTATGAACGGCATTGCAGGAATCTTTAATATTTTGTTGATCTGTGGTTGGTCGGGAATCTTCGTATCCAAGGAAAAAAGCCGGGATATGATGTGGCCGGATATGGATTGGATCTATATCCTGACTTATGACCTGTGGAATTTTGCCTATACATACAACTGTATTTCAGATCATTCCGTATATTGTGGAATGTTACTTTTACTTTCTTGCACGATACCTTCTTTTTTTATCAAGAGAGGATGTTGGTTACAGCACAGGGCGCAGACACTGGCGCTTTGGATCATGTTTATCATGACGGTTCCGACATTTGCGGATCGTGTAGCACCGGTACCGACAACCCACAATCCGACGGCATTCTTTATTGTAAGTTTTCTTGCACTTGCAAGCAATGTAGGGCTTTTCATCTATCAGATGTATCTTGTCCGCAAGAATAAGAAGAATCCGCTCAAGGATGAACTTTACACAGAAACAGCACATTATAAAAAGATCCTTGCTGAAAATTAAAATACTTGTAGGAAATAATATAAAAACTGCCTTATCCATATGGG
>CAVGHS010000157.1:0-3523 GCA_963629085.1 bacterium | reverse complement strand
ATCCGCATCATCCACCGATCCAAAGGCATCCGGAAAGACATCTAATTGGTTTTTCTCCATAAACTCCTGACTGGTATAACCTTCCGCATCTCCCCAGGAAATGTCGTCCAAAGCATCCATCTGTTGCCGGTCTACACTCTCCTGCCCTGCTCCTTCTAATAAATAACTTGCCGTATCAATGGTTCTTCCCAAAGTGCTGGTGTAGACTTTTCCAAAGGAGACATCCGATAAAGCCTGTCCCACTGCCTTGGCTTGGTCAACTGCCTCTGGTGTCAGGTCAGCGTTGCCGCCTCCGCCCATAAGCAATCCCTGCTCGTTTGCATAGGTTCTCCCATGGCGTACCATATAAATATAACTTGGTCGATGCGCCATACCAAAGAGTGATACAGCAATCCCCATCACGCAAACTGCTCCGACCAGTCCGATCCAGAATTTCTTTTTCAATCTATTCTCCTCAAATACTCCTTTAGTGTACCAATTCCAGACACAATGGTATGATGCCCCATATCACAAAAGACAACATGCCTGCGCTAACGATCAATGTCTGCGAAACCGTATATGTCTTTTTCTCCCAAACCTGACTATCTGACAAAATATAGACTTCTCCCAAAATGCAAGGCAACATATATCTTCCCTGTGCCTGATAGTCCTGCGTCCACATCTGATATACGGTTGCCGCGCACAATAAGAAAACCGCTACTACGATGGCGACAATGTGTTTTCTTTCTTTGCAGGCTCTCCATGTCGATACTATGTTCACAATATATAAAATCAACATGATATACACATAGATATTCGCGCTATACAAAGACATCCAACCATAACGTCCCACGAAAGAGTTAAACATGGTCAGGAACAATCCATCATCAATCGCCGTTAAGGTCTGCAAATAAGTGTAGCCCTGCTGCTTCAAGGATTGCATTTCGACGATTTCCTGTGACTGATGTTTTAGGTGTTCTACTCGATACAAATAGCCCTTTCCCTCCGGATATCTCCACAGGTCTATCCCCGCTCGTATCGCATACATGCCAAAGACCATTCCCAAAATCATCATATACTTTAAGAATAACTGCTTCTTGTTCTCCGCATCCCACAATTTAAACAATAAAACCACAAAGGCAAACAGAAGGATGATCAGATAATTTTTCTTTCCCATCAAGGTCTGCGCACATAGGAAAGCATACAAAAACATCCCGCCAAATTGTCTCCACGAAAATCCTTCCTTCCACACACCGGCGCTCAGACCATCTTCGCGAATGGCTTCTGTCACGACAAAAAATCCGATAAAAATATCCCAGGCATCCGAAGTGGCATAGGAAAACAGATACCACAACTGTGGCGTTGCAAACAAGAATGCAAACATCCATTTGTCTTTGCGCCCTTTTATAAGAATCCAGGCAACCAAAAGAACCAGCAGCAATACATTAAACATCCGATAGTATGCTGAAATATGAAAAATATTTTTGCAGATCCATCCAAACTTCCCGGCTAGAATGTAATAAAAACTCCGTTCCGCCAATCGGATCGTGCCATAATTGGAATAAGCATTTTGCAGAGATATATCATCAAAATTCGGCAAGCCCCAATGGGTCAGATAGTAGTCAATACTACCTCTTGTCTCATCCTCATCCGGATGTCCATAGGTGATGCTAAATAAGGACATGACAAAAACAGCAATAACAATAGCGATACTAAGCCAAGAAAAAAGTTTGTAAATCCGATCACTTTTTTCTTTCTTTAACCAAATTTCCAGACCTGCCAATAAGAAAAGACTAACAATAAATAGTGTCAACAGACCTATTTTACACCAGCGGTCAGATTGTAAACGTCCCATAAAATCCGGTGCATTGTTCTGATCCAACACCAGATAAGGGTCACCCGAGGTCGGTGTGATCCAGACATGATCGTCCTCTACCTGTAGGCTGCAATTCTGCCAAATGGCGCTTCTTGCCAGATCTGCCCCAGAGATTGTATAGGTCGTAAACATCCCACTTCTGACCTGGATCCTTGCAATACCAATCTTCTCATTGCTGGCTGAAAAGTCCACGCGCACGCTCTGCAATCCTTGTCCTTCACTTTTATAAGGAAACACCGCTAAACGTTTGAATACAGAATAAAAGGAGGAATTTTCCTCGCTATAACCACTCCCGGTGTCCCAAAAGGTCTGCGCCATCTCACCCTGGTAACTGCTGCTATTGTTGCCATAATAATAGACTTCCAATTGGTTTGAAAAATCCATGCACTTTAGAAAGCCAGCAAAAATAAGAATCAGCATAAGCAAAATACATATGTTTTTTGCCAATATTCGGTTTTGTATTTTCTTGTCTGTTACATTACATGCATCCATATCATGAAATCGTCTCCTATATTGACATTGTCTATCGGCTGTTCAATATTCCAGCCCGCTGGACAGGTACATATATTATAAAGTGGTATCAACGTATACGCACCATCGATCACAACTAAATTCTTATCTGCGACCAATCCTTCATCATAACGGCAGAAAGCAGAATAAGATTTCAAATACTCATTCAGGCAAATAGCATGCCACGGTTGTCCTAAGCCTTCCACTGTCCGTGTCAAATCTTCGTTGATATTCTCCTTATTTGTTACTGTTATAATACTGCTTCCCATGCTCTGATATAAGACAATTGTTCCCAGTACCAGATAGATCAAAGCGCTGCGTCTTTCTTCCTTGGTTGCCTGCATATCATTGCCATTCATCAATGCGCATATTCCCACCGGTAATAAAATCAAGAAATGAACCATGGATGTACTGCAAGATGTTAAAATAAACATAATGAGATAGTCTAAACCTGTAACAATAACGGTCGATGCCAACATGACCTTCTTTCTATCCATATGTGAAAAAAAGAGCAACAACCACAATACGAACATCCCATAAAACATACTGACCTGAATCAAACTCACCGGAACGGTTCGCATAAAACGCAAAATATTCTTTCCTGATAGATCATGCCCCGCTTTGGTCAACTCTTCCAATTTTTCAAATGCGCTCCATTCAGAAGTAATATAATGACCATCTACCAGTATATTGTATTGATATTCCTGTAATCCTAATTTTTCTCCCAGATCTGCCCGATAGGTCGGTGCTCTAAACATTCCCACCTGCTCCACAGCACTTCTGTACTGGTTTACCTGCGCCCAATCATCCGTTTTCTGATATTCCCTATAGTCCAGTGCCTGTAAAATGACAAGCAGAACCAATGCACTGACAAATGGCATCCATAATTCTTTGCCCAGTTCTTTATCAATTTTCACCTTTCTAACAAGCATATACAGAATGATATATACAATCGTTAGGCTTCCACTTAATAACAAGGCCTTCCAACTGATTAAGCCTGCCAACAATAATGCCACCCCAATATAAATATGCTGCAGCCAGCGTTTCTGAGTAAATTCTCCTACAAGTATTCCCCAGCACACATATAAAGCACTCACACTTAATATTGCAGCCGTTTTCATGTAACTTGGGCAAATATAACATTCATACCCTATAAAC
>CAVGHS010000156.1:2279-3588 GCA_963629085.1 bacterium | reverse complement strand
GTCTACCTCATCATCATAAAGCCCACTATTGCGACGGCTCTCCATGATCACACGGTTAAGTCCATAGATCAATGCCATCACACAGTCCTCGCCTAGTGTCGGATATGCATCTGAAAAAGTCCCATCCGCCAACTGCTCATGCTCCAGCGTATTCAGTTCATGCGCAAGATGCGGACATCGTTCCGGATCTACTACTATCTTTGTTGTCTGTTGCAACCATTCCCAGCAATAATCTCTACCCTTGCCAGATCCCCAGCGTTTCTTTGCACCGATTACACGAAAGCCCCAGTCCTGCATCTCTGCTATGGAGTCAGGTCTTGCAGAATCGGCAATGATCTCAAACGGCATAAATTTCTTTATCTTTCGGGCAAAGGTGCTATTCTTGCATTTCTTGGAATATCTCTCGTCCACGCAGTACAATGTATCTGTCTCATCATCGTAATATGACACCTCAAACGTCTGCGGATGCTCAAAACCAAAGTCCAGACCATAATAATAAAATGGCATATTGGCTATCTCTATGTCCGATATGGTCCTTTCTTCCACATTGTCAAAGATACCGCCGCCTGTTCCGGTTACCTCTCCGAGATAATTATTCCTATAAAACAGAGGCTTTCTGATTTTGAAATCCTCCGCACGTTCAAAGAATCGTTCGCCCAGCCACTTGACCGGAACATTGTAATAATAACTATGGCATATTCTGGTATGCGGCTTGGTCTTACATTCTTCCACATACTGGTTCATGAAGTTATTCTTTGACTTGGGCGGGTTGAATATCTTAATATCCAGTGCCGGTGTATCAGATCGCAGGAATGTATCTTCGATATTATCCATCTGCTCCACTCCTGCCATCTCGTCACATTCCTCATGTATCAGCAGTTTCACATAGCCAAATGGTACGTTGAAAGATTTTAAGGAAATCGGCTTGTCCGCACCAACAAACATAACCATCTGTCCTGTCGGCTGATAAATGGCACACATCGGAGACTTCCTAAACTCCCAGTTCTCCAGATCATCATATCTGATCACTGTTTTCATAAACTGGTTATAGACGGAACTTCGTAGATCCGTCTTGTAGCGTCTGGTATATACCACATGTGCTTGATTGTCCTGTCTGATTGTCTCATATGCCAGATTGCTCCAAAAGTTCGACTTGATAGACCCACGTCCACCCTTAGATATGATTTCATGGACATCTATCTCACCTTCAAACGTTTCATGCACTGTGCGGTAAATATCCACAAAGTCTGATGTTATGTCGGTAATCGGGATCGTCCATTTTGCACTCTTGGCGCGCTCCTCTTTCTCT
>CAVGHS010000156.1:0-2269 GCA_963629085.1 bacterium | reverse complement strand
AATGCTTTTTCGTCTTTCTCTTCCTGCTTTTCTACAAGTGTAGTCACCGCATTAAAAGCTCGGCTATCCCCACGCATTGCCGACTTGATCTGCCCTGCCATCATAGCCGCCGCTACTGTCACATCCTCATCCGCCAAGCCGTTGCACATATTCTTTATCTGCTCTTTTGTATTTCCATTGATCTCTGCATTCAGCATCATTGTGGCAAGTTGAGACATTGTTTTCTTGGCTCTGCGGACTTCTGCTGATCTCTTGGCTCCCTTCTTGGAATCTTCTTGGGTAAACTTATATTCGCACGGTCTTAAGTTCTGCTCATTTGCCACACATCTTCACTTCCTTTCTGCAATAAAAAAAGATACCGCATCCACCAAGGATGTGATACCTTCATATATGCAAGTCACCCGGAGTTGCACCGGGAGTTCTATGGTTGTTCGGAAACGTCGCTCCGCCATAGCGTTCTCCTTCTTGAACTATTGCCCTTGCACATAAAATATATCATATCCCATTTACAACTTCAACTTCTTTCGCTTTCGTTCCCACTGCTCTAAGATGTTGCTTACTACCTTTTCATCCTCGTGGCTCATCCCCAGATAAGTTCCATATTCCTCATGCTCATATCCGTTGTGTGTGTGCGGTAATGCATTATCGTGCTTTCTGCCTTTCACATCTATCTGCTTCGACCTTTCACCTTCAGCATCATAAAATGTAATGTATTTAATATCGTTGTCTTTATCGACTGTGGCATATATGTGTCCGGGTGTCATTGTTTCCATTGGAGCCTTAGCATTCCCAGCCTTTGTCCTGATCACTTTCACGTTTCCAAACTGTGCGATGGTCTTATACTCCGTTCCATACCTCTTCCCATGATCACTGATGCCACTGCTTGCGCCTCTTCCTCCCATTAGACATCATCCCTTGATCTCAATTTCTCCACCAATCTCTTTTACCTTGCTTGATGGGTTCATAAAGTATTCATATGGCATTTTCTTCTGTCCGCCATTCTTCATAATGACAAAACCACAGGCTTCTCCCCCAATGGTTTCCCCTGCTGTGTTATCAAAGAAGAAATATGCATCCTGGTATTCCTGATAGCAATTACACTGCGGATCTATTTCCTTTGCCATCTTAATTGCATCCTCAACCATTACAATATCTTTTCTCATATCAATACCTCCGTTTTACTTTCTCCGCTTTCTTACCATTTTTGTTACATCTCCGTTAAGAGCCAAGTTATCAGATCTCATGATCTGCACGTTACTTTTAACAACATGGTTAAATACTTTCTTAGGATCGTACCGGATACCAACCTGAGCATCATAGTAATGCAATTTACCATTGCGGTATTCCACATTAAACACATGACCGGATGTCTTATTGTAGTTTACTCTTACAATACCACGAGATCCCTCTCCCCAGCCTTTCATCTTTTGGGTGATCTTCTCATTAACCTTTGCCGTTGTCCTCGCTCCTACTGCTTCTAACTTAGCATTTTTAAAGGCTTTCGTCCAATTATTTCCTTTTGGATACGGATCGCTCTTATATGTACTCTCTGCCTCTACCTTATATCCTCTTCGATTTAATTCATATGCAACAACGCATCTCTGGCAGTTTTCACTGTAATCAGCGTATTCAAAATTGTGATAAGGATTTACCTTCTTAATGGCAATACCAGCCTGCACCGGCTTACCCTTTTCGCCTATCTGTCCTCTAATGGATGCCGTCGGCGGTACCTGGGGTGTGCCGGGTTGTCCATATTTTTTCTCGGAATTATCTCCGCCTCCACTTGGTCCATCGTGAAGATCTCCGCTTGCGCCTCGTCCACCCATTTTATATCCCCCTCGTCTCACTCATTCTCTCTGTATTATGATTTTTGATATAAACAACATTGATATTTCCAAAGTCATAACCAATATCGCCACCATATACAATGATGTTCTTTGGCTCTAATTGTCTGATGGCTTCATCCATTCCAGCGAACCAGATGTCTTTTGCATTATCGTCCTGCTTCACTCCAATCGTTGAAACAGATACCGTTCCGCCACGCTCTATGCCATCAAAAGCAAATGGAAATGTATTCTCTTGACACCACTGGAGCGTCGGAATTACGGTAATACCATAGTCCTGCATAATCTGACCGATCATCTTGCTCCTATATACGTTCCACATCTGCATTGGTAGCGGCATTTCTGTATATAGGCTAAAGTCTGGGGTCAACACACAATCGAACTGCTTTAGGATGTCCATGTAATCATGCGGTGCACTCCATATC
>CAVGHS010000155.1:0-3590 GCA_963629085.1 bacterium | reverse complement strand
ATAAGTGGCGCCCTGAATATCTGTCAGAGGCGGACACATCCTGACGGCAGTCGAAACTGTGCAAGAGACACTTTACTAAAAGAAAAAGATTTCTCGAAGAGACTCACCTAACCTGCTCCAAAGTTTTCTCCCTCCCTGCATCCTGTGTCCTGTCCGCCCTACTGCCCTGCGCCATAGCAAGTCCGAAAGGAACGTCCCTGCCGACTAGCGTAATTTGTAGTCCAGGCGGATCTTGTCCGTGATCAGGGCGATAAATTCCGAATTGGTCGGCTTGCCCTTGCCATGATTGATGGTATAGCCAAAGAGTGCATCAATGGTATCCATCCTGCCCCTGCTCCATGCCACTTCGATCGCATGACGAATGGCACGTTCCACCCGGCTCGTCGTCGTATCATATTTCTTCGCAATCGTCGGATACAAGACCTTCGTAATGGAATTGAGCATCTCAATATCCTGCACCGACATCACGATCGCATCCCTTAAGTACTGATAACCCTTGATATGTGCCGGTACCCCGACCTCATGGATAATATTTGTTACATCTGCCTCCAGGACAGCCTCGGTATGCTTTTCCGTCTTTTTCTGGTAAAAACCGGGCTCTACAAAAGCACGCGTTCTTCTCGTCTTTTTGATCCGCTGAATGATCGTATCTTTATCAAAAGGTTTCATAATAAAATAATCTGCTCCAAGAGCAAAGGCATCCTCTGTAACCTGTGGCTGATTGACGGCACTTACCATGATAAAGTTTGGCGTCTTTTTGATACTGCTATCCCGCTGCACTTTATCCAGAACCCCCAGTCCGTCCATTTTGGGCATCACAATATCAAGCAGAACCACGTCCGGTTCCTTCTCCTTGATCATCTGATATGCTTCTTCCCCATCTTTTGCTGTTCCAACTACTGAAAGTTCTTCATCCGACTGTACGATGGTGTCTAGCAACTGACGCATCAGATCGTTATCGTCTGCGATTGCCACATTGAGTTTGTCCATACCATCCTCCTACTTTCTTCAAAATCTACGTTCCTCATTATTCAGCATATTTTGTATGTATGCTGTCGAAAGTAGTCGCGAAAAATGATATTTACAAATCCTATAGCATTTCATCAATAAAAATGCCGTATCCTTTTGTAGGATCATTGATAAAAACGTGCGTTACTGCGCCAATGATCCGCCCTTCCTGAATAATCGGTGAGCCGCTCATGCCCTGCACGATCCCACCCATTTGATCTATGAGTTTTTCATCCGTCACATGAAAGACAAAAGATTTATTCTTTTCCTTTGGCTCGTAGTCAATCTGGTCGATCATGATCTGATAAGCATTCACTGCATCCCCCTCCCCAAACAGAATGGTCGCCCCCTCCCGCTTGATCTCCTGTTTATAGGCAACTGCGTAGGAGTTTCCTGCATAAGCATTCTTTGCCCCGCTGGTCATCTTGCCATAAATACCTACGTTGGAATTGCGCGTGATCTCCCCCAGCCTTGTCGCACTGCCATAATGGATCAGACCGGAGATCTCGCCCGGCGAGCCAATACTGCTGGGCGTGATCCCGGTAATGCTGGTCTCGTACAAATAACCATCCTGCATACTAAGCGCCTGGCTTCCCGAGGTTGCACTGATCCCATGCCCCAAGGCTCCAAATGAGCCATCCTCTTTTACATAGGTCAATGTTCCGACCCCTGCCACATCATCTTTGACCCAGATACCCAACTTGTATGAGCCGTCCTCTGTTTCCTGTGGAAGGACTTTGACTTCCATTTCTTCTCCATGCCTTACGACCGATAAGACCATAGCCTGTCCTTTTGACGCCTCTACCGCCTCCTGCAAGTCCTCCTTGTCGGAAATTTCTTTTCCATCCAGTCCCGTAATATAATCTCCCTCCTGCAAAATATAAGCACAGGGGGATTTTTTTTCGCCGGATGTCGTCTGGATCTCTTTTAATCCGGCAACGTAGATTCCCTGTGTTTGCAGATAAATACCGACCGGTCTTCCCACTGCATCCACCGACTGATCTCCGACGACCCTTCCGCTCATGGTCGCGATCGGGATCAGACCAAACAATTTGCAGGTATAGGTCTTTTGTATGCCCTTGGCATCGCTTCCCCGCTCGGTCTGTACCGTCTCCTCCGTATGGGCTTCCTGCACACGGATAGGTGCCGCCAGCGTTATCTTATCACCCGCCTTTTGCAAAACAACTTCTTTTGGAATATAGGATAAAAGCATAAAATAGCAGGCAATGACATAAACAATGCCATAGGCGATTGCTGTTTTTTTGCGATTTTTCTGATACCATGCAAACATAAGTAAAAACCTCCAAGAAAAAAGGAAGGACTTTCGTCCTTCCCTTAGTATGTTAGTTTTGCCTTATTTTAAACATCTTTTTTGCCCTGTGCCAGATCTTTCATCTCCTTGGCATTGTCTAATACCGTCTGCGTGATAGTCGTTCCACCAAGCATACGCGCCAGTTCCTTTATGCTGTCGTGATAAGACAATGCCTCGATCGAAGATATTGTCTCATTGCCTACCACATCTTTTTGTATCAGATAATGATGATCTGCCATGGCTGCGATCTGCGGCAAATGCGTGATACAAATGACCTGATGTTCCTTTGCGACCAGATGGAGTTTTTCCGATACCGCCTGTGCCGTACGGCCACTGATCCCTGCATCAATCTCGTCAAAGATCAGGGTATCAATATCGTCATGCTCCGCCAAAACTGTCTTGATCGCCAGCATGATACGGGACATCTCACCGCCGGATGCAATATCCTTGAGCGGACGGATCGGCTCTCCCGGATTGGTACGGATCATAAACTGTGCATCATCATAGCCATCCATGCCGATATGGTCTGTCTGCAAAAATTCCATAGAAAAATGCACATCTAAAAAATTAAGATCCATCAATGCTTCTTCTACCTTACCGGAAAGTTCTTTTGCATAGCGTTTGCGCATACCGGATAGGGCAAATGCCGCATCTTCTGCCTCTTTTTTGGCATCATTTAATGCCTGTGTCAGTTTGGCAAGATATGCCTCATGATGCATGAGTTTTTCCAGGCGATCTTCCTTTTCCTGCTTTGCCGCCAGAACATCTTCAATGGATGCGCCATACTTGTCCTTGAGACGGTTGATCTCATTTAGCCTGCCGTCGATCTGGGCAAACATTTCCTCGTCAAACTCCGCCTCCGCCATATACTGCGACAGGTCGCGGTTGAAATCCGAAAGCAGACTGTCGATGTCATTTAGGCTTTCAAACATAGGCTCTAAGGCTTCATCATAGGACAGGATCTGGTGCAGACGCTGTACTGCCCTTCCTACCTGTTCCGATGCCCCATCACTGCCACCGGTCTGCTGGTATGCCTCGGAAAGTGCCTCCATGATGCGCTTGCTGTTGGATAATTTGCGATACTGATTTTCAAAGCGCACATCTTCTCCGATCTCCAGATCTGCCTCCGTGATCTCTTTGATCTCATACTCTAAAAAGGAGATCTCACGCTCTCTGTCGCCATCCAACTGATTGGCTTCTTTCCATTCCTGCTGCTTGGCAGCATAGGTCTTATAGGCTGCCTGCATCCGCTCTTTGAGCGGTCCTACTT
>CAVGHS010000154.1:0-3650 GCA_963629085.1 bacterium | reverse complement strand
CACTTAAGGTATCGCACTTGTTGATCAGTACCACATCACAGATAGAAAACATCAACGGGTACTTCAAAGGCTTATCGTCCCCCTCCGGAACAGATAAGATCATAGCATTTTTTACACTGCCGGTATCAAACTCTGCCGGGCATACCAGATTGCCGACATTTTCCAGAACAACCAGGTCCAGATCGTCTGTACCAAATTCATGGATGCCCTGTCTGGTCATGTCTGCGTCCAGATGGCACATACCGCCGGTATGGATCTGGATGGCTCTTGCACCTGTCTCTGCGATTGTGGCTGCGTCAACATCAGAATCAATATCTGCTTCCATGACACCGATCCGCATCTCATCCTTCAAACGGGAAATGGTCTGACGAAGTGTGGTCGTCTTTCCTGCTCCCGGTGAAGACATCAGGTTCAAAAGAAAAGTCTTTTGCTCTTTCAATTCATCACGAAGTCTGGCAGCATCTGCATCATTGTCCTCAAAGATACTGCGCTTTACTTCGATGACCTTGTAATCTTGCATTTATTCTCCTCCTCATAAATTTATCACACACCCCACTCACCAAAGCCCCTGCCTTGTTATTTTTTTAACAAAACAAAGTCCAAAAGGGACGCGTAAATCTATCATTTATGGTAACGTAAAAATCGGCACATTTCAACAGAATTTCTTCCATTCAAATGTGCCGAATGTGTTCTTATTTTCGTACAAGTCCTCACTATTTTTTGCATTGAGGAATAATGCCCCACCCTTGTTTTTTTGGGGTCTCGTATTTTCCTATAAGGCAATAGGAATACTTGTCATTAGATGGCTTCCAGTGCCTGCGCCAGATCTGCGATCAGATCACGTTTATCCTCGATGCCGCAACTGATACGGATCAGTTCTGCCGGAACACCTGCTTCTTTCAACTGCTCATCATTCATCTGACGATGTGTGCTGGATGCCGGATTGAGGCAACAGGTTCTGGCATCTGCCACATGGGTCTCTATCGCAGCGATCTTAAGACGCTTCATAAAGGTGCTCGCCGCATCCCTTCCGCCGACCAGACCAAAGGATACGACACCGCAAGAACCGTTTGGCAGGTATTTCTCTGCCAACGCATGATACTTGTCCCCCGGCAGTCCGCAATAATTGACATAGGCAACCTTTGGATGCTTTTCCAAAAACTCTGCCACCGCCTGTCCGTTCTCACAATGACGTGGCATACGCACATGCAGACTTTCCAAGCCAAGGTTTAAGATAAAAGCATTCTGCGGGCTCTGAATCGATCCCAGATCACGCATCAGTTGTGTCGTACACTTGGTGATAAAGGCTCCGCCATTGCCAAAACGCTCTACATAGGTCACACCATGATAACTCTCATCCGGTGTACAAAGTCCCGGATACTTATCCGCATATTTCATCCAGTCAAAGTTACCACTGTCAACAATGGCTCCGCCAACACCTGCTCCGTGTCCGTCCATATACTTGGTCGTAGAATGCGTCACGATGTCCGCGCCCCATGCAAACGGACGGCAGTTGATCGGGGTTGCAAAGGTATTATCAACGATCAATGGCACCCCATTGGCATGTGCCACGCGTGCAAACTTCTCGATATCAAGAACCGTCAATGCCGGATTGGCGATCGTCTCACCAAACATTGCCTTGGTGTTGGGCTGAAAAGCCGCCATGAGTTCTTCTTCCGACGCATCCGGGTCTACGAAGGTCACATCAATGCCCATACGCTTCATGGTCACCGCGATCAGATTGTAGGTTCCGCCGTAGATACTGGTCGAAGATACAATATGATCTCCTGCTCCACAGATATTAAAGAGGGCGAAGAAATTGGCCGCCTGTCCGCTGCTGGTCAGCATAGCTGCCGTACCGCCCTCCAACTGGGCAATCTTGGCCGCCACATAGTCATTGGTCGGATTCTGCAATCTCGTATAGAAATAGCCCTCTGCCTCAAGGTCAAAGAGTTTTCCCATATCCTCGCTCGTATCGTATTTAAAGGTTGTACTCTGAATGATCGGGATCTGGCGCGGCTCGCCGTTGCCCGGTGTGTAACCTCCCTGCACACAAATTGTATTTTGTTCCATATTCTCCTCCTTGTCAGTCAGACTTCTATTTCCTATTTTATACTAGGAAATCCATGCTGACAAGGTAGGAGATGTTATTTGTCTTTTTTCTCCACTGCTACCCCACGCCATTTTTCCAGACATTGGATCAAAGGCAGGCGGCAAATTTTTTCTAATAATGGCATAGGTATATGTATAACCCATGTCGTGAACTTTACAAAAGGTTTTTGGCAGAGCAGCCAGACCGTCCCAAGCGATGCTTCCAATAAGATACTGTCCTCCACGATCTCTCCCATACTCTGATACCAGATTTCTCCGCGCCTAAAAATAGCAAAGATCAGTCCATGGAACAGATAAATTGCCATAGTTTTTTGTCCTAGAGACGAAATGTTGTTTTTTGCTCCCGGTATCATGATCGCCACAACATAGATCATAATATAAGATATCAGATAGCAGACCGCTCGCAAAAAAATCCCCATTGGAACCGACAATCCCAGATATTCATAGTCATATCTGCCATAAAAGATCTTGATGGAAATGCGGTCACTCACCGCAACCCATGCTAAAAAGGCATTGATCAGTAAAAAAATGCCAAACGCCTGCATACGACTGATCTTTGCACGCAATCGGTCAATCTGCCCCCGATCCAACTGCGATCCAAGCAGGAAAAATGGGTAAAAGGTAAACATACGAGGCAGCGTCAGATAGTTATCGTCCAGAGAAGATGCGCCAACCAGCAGTCCCACGACAAAAGCAATCCAAAGATGCCCCGGAAGTTTTTGAAAAAGCGGCGTAAACAATTTCCACATAAACATAGCCGGCAGATACCAAAGGGAAAACTTTGGATATAGCAAAGCCAGTTCCGTATCTCTGTCCAGCACATAGGTATATAGCACATAATAAAGGATCTCAAACACAAGATAAGGCACCACAAGTTGCTGCAGCAACTTGTAGATGCCCTGTGTCTTTTTTGAGAAATAACCGGAGATAAATACAAAGGCAGGCATGTGGAAAGAAAAAATGATCCATTTTGTCGTTTCCATGACCACATTGTCATCCGATGCCACTTCAATAAAATGTCCGACGACCACCAGAACGATCAAAAACGCCTTATAATTATCAAATAAATAGTCTCTCTCTTTCATTTTTTACAGAATCTTATGCCTCTGCGATCGCGGTCGCCAAAGCCTCCATCGTCTCCATATCAGAGTCTTTTAAGGTAGAACGAATGGTAAGCGTTGGCTCTACGACCTGAACCTCCTTAAAAGTATCTACGATCTCACGCATTGCCTTGGCAGCACATGGTGCCCAGGAACCGTTTTCCACAATGCCGATCGTGCGCTTCTGGTATGCCTTGGACTGCAAATGGTGCAAGAAGTCCTGCATACATGGAAATACCCCGCCGTCATAAGATGCAGCACAAAGTACCATACGGTCATAGCGGAAGGCATCTTCGATGACCTCTGCCATATCCTCTCTGGAAAGATCGCTGACAACCACCTTTTCGACGCCCTTTTGACGCAGGATCTCAGCCAGTTTTTCTGCCGCCTTTTTCGTATTGCCATGGATGGAAGCATAGGCTACCAAAACGCCCTTGC
>CAVGHS010000153.1:934-3722 GCA_963629085.1 bacterium | reverse complement strand
GGTACGTGACGGGCTGAGCAAAAGGATGCGGTATTTGCGGTCTTTAAATCTTTTCAGGTCTTTGACCAGAAGTTCAAACTGATTGTTGTAGGCTCCCACAGAGACCGCACGAACACCGGTATGTCCTGCGATAGGAAGCAATCCCTCGCGGCTATCCAAAGTCGATAAGACTAGGCCCGGATGTTTTTGCAGCATGGCAAATACGCTTTTGGTGGTCAGCAGCATTTCCAGTTGTCCCGGCAGGCAGTAGCCCTTTTCCAGACGGCTGGTCATACTGTCCGAAAATTCCTGTTCAATGACCTTTCCCTTTTCATCCAAATGTACCAGTTCATCCAAAAAGACCAGGGTCTCTGCCGGGAAATAGGAAAGCAGGCTTTCGGTCTGTTCTACAAAATAATTCAGATGGGTCTCCAAGCCCAGTCCCAAGCCCCACTCTCTGGTCTCGGTCGCAAGTTGTTCGATACTGGTCTTAATGCGGTGTGCTTCTTCCGTGCGCATCTGACTGCGATACTTCTGATAAAGTTCTTCCGCATCCGACTCCATACGCTTTAAGCCACTCTCGATCTCCTCCGGGGTCAGCACCACTTCCATCGCCGGATAGACCGTCACATGTTCCACGGAATCAATGGACTTTTGTGTCGTGACATCAAAATAACGGAGCGAATCGATCTCATCGCCCCACAATTCCATGCGGATGGGATGCTCCTCCGTCAGTGGGAAGATATCTACAATCCCACCACGCACGGCAAACTCCCCCGGATGCTCCACCTGGGTCACATTTTCATAGCCCAGCATGACCAGTTTCCTGCGCATTTCTTCCAGATCCACCGTCTCTTCCAGATCAATGGTGAAAATCCCCCGCTCATAAGAGGAAAGGGGCGGCACGCGGTTCATCAGGGCATCCATGGTCGTAACGACTGTGACCGATCTATGCTCAATAAGTGCCTGTACGACAGAAAGACGCTCTCTGGTAAGAGCGTTGCTGTGAATGTCTGACTGATAAAAAAGCAGGTCTCTTGCCGGATAATACAGGGTATTATCATCAAAGAACTGATAGCCCTCATAGATCTGCTTTGCCCGCATCTCGTCGAAAGTGACGATCAGTTTGATCGGCACGTCATATCCGATACCATAGATCAGATGTGGTTTCAGACTGTCGATCAATCCTGATACCTCATAGATGCGCTTGTCTTTTTTGAGATGTTCCCGCAATTCTTCGATCTGCGGCATCTCCTCAAATGGTTTTAAAAATGTTTTCATGATACTTCCACTTTTCCATTATAGCGGCTCATCGCCTTATCTACGTCTTCTGACAAGATACAGTCGATCGCCTGCGCCGCACGCTCATAAGACAGTTCCACCAGACGTCTGTCCTCCGGTGCGAAACGTCCCAGCACATGCGCGATCATATCTCCGTTTGGCGGCAACTTGCCTACACCGACACGCACGCGCATAAATTCCTCTGTATGGCAGTGCGCAATGATATTTTTCAAGCCATTGTGCCCGCCCGCGCTTCCTTTTTTGCGGATACGCAGTGTGCCCGGATCCAGCGCCACATCATCTGAGATCACAATCAGATCCTGCGCCGGATCCAACTTATAAAAATGCAGGATATCTCCCACACTCTCGCCGCTCAAGTTCATAAAGGTCTGCGGTTTGACCAGAATGACCGCCTGTCCTGCGATCCTACCCTTCCCGATCAAGGCTTTATGCTTCCGTTCCGTCACAGAAATACCATTCTGTTCTGCCAATAAGTCTATGACATCAAAGCCAACATTATGTCTGGTTCTTTCATATTTATCTCCCGGATTTCCCAATCCAACAATTACATACATACGATCATCCTCATTTTCTGCCTGGTTGCTTCATTTCTACTGATATACAATTTAGCCGACCGCGCCCAAAATTGCAAGATGTGAAAAACGCAGGTCAAGGCTACCCTCGACCTGCGTTCATCCCCCATATACATTTCTATGCGGATGCACTATACTTCTTCGCTATGTAACAACTCCTCGTTGTACTTCTGCAAGATCAGATTCTGGATCAGTTCTCTCGTGGAGGACTTGATCGGATGTGCGATATCTTTGTACTCGCCCTCGGCTGTCTTACGACTCGGCATGGCGATAAACATGCCCTTCTCGCCTTCAATGATCTTGATATCATGGATCACAAATTCCTCGTCGATCGTAATCGATACCACAGCCTTCATCTTGCCTTCTTTTTCAATCTTACGAATTCGTACATCTGTAATCTGCATACCTTAGCCCTCCCCATTTGTCTGCTGTGCTTCGTAACGTTTTTTCTTTTCGGAAACGATCCTGATCTGACCTTCGCCAACATACTTGCTGCCACTCAGCAGTGTCTCCGAACTCTCCACAATACAATTCTCAATATATACATTGTCACCGATATAGGCTCCATTCATAATGATGGAATTCTTGATGACACTGTTGTTGCCCACAAAGACTTTCTTGAATAATACAGAATCTTCCACGGTACTGTTGATGATACAGCCACTGGCGATCAGGCTGTTGCTGACCTTGGATCCTGCATTGTATTTGGCTGGCGGCAGATCATATGCCTTGGAGTAGATCTGCGGCTCCTGATGGAAGAAGTAATCGCGGATATCCTTTTTCAAAAAGTCCATATTGGTGCGATAGTAACTCTCCACGGATGCAATATTGCTCCAATAACCATCCAACATATAGCCATAGATCTTTTTCAGACCCTTTTGGCGGATCAGGACATCCGTAACAAAATTGTAACGTCCTTCTTCATTGCTCTGTTC
>CAVGHS010000153.1:0-924 GCA_963629085.1 bacterium | reverse complement strand
CGATCAAGGTTCTGCGGCGGATCACATAGACACCGGTAGACACGATATCGGAATCTGCAACCATAGGCTTTTCATCAAACTCTAAGATCTTACCTTCCATATCCATCTTGACCAGACCGAAGCGCTTTGGATCTTCCCATTCCGGCAACTTGGCACAGACAACGGTAATATCCGACTGCTTGGCAATGTGATATTCCAGAATTTCGTTGAAATCCATCTTGGATACACAATCTCCACTGGCGATAACGACATATGGTTCATGGCGTTTCTTGAGGAAATCAATGTTCTGCCACATAGCATCTGCCGTACCACGATACCACCAAGAGTTGTCCGAGGTAACGGTCGGTGTAAAGAGGAAAAGTCCTCCCTGTTTTCTACCAAAATTCCACCACTTGGAGGAATTGAGATGCTCATTCAAAGACCGGGCATTGTACTGGCTCAGGACTGCCACCGTCTGAATGTTGGAATTGGTCATGTTACTAAGTACAAAATCAATACAGCGATAACTGCACGCTACCGACATTGCAGAAATGGCTCTCTTTTCTGAAAGGTTCTGCATTCTGCTGCTATTGCCACCCGCTAAAATAATTCCTAATGCTTTCATGATCTTTCACCTGCCTTAATGATGTATCCGCCGCTCGGAAGTGCTGCGTCCGGATAATCGTCCATTGTTGTCCTACCCTTGATGGCTGTATTCTTGCCAATCTTTATATGCGGTGGAATCACAGAATTTTCCCCGATCGTCGCCAGTCCGAATGCATAGATTTTTGCATTTAACTTGCTCTCGGCTTCTTCTCCTACACCGATCTCATCGCCCTCGCCGATCGTACAGTTCTCCGCGATGATCGCCTTTTCCACATAGGCATCTTTACCGATATAGGTATTTTTCATGATGATGGAATCCTTTAGCACGGCTCCCTCTTC
>CAVGHS010000152.1:0-3786 GCA_963629085.1 bacterium | reverse complement strand
CGGCTCATATGCCGGAATGACTAAATATTTATTTTTGTTTGGGGTGTAGATCATTTGATTTGTCATAAGATGTTCCCTCCTTTAGTATAGTTTGTATTCTAAAGGGGGAACCTAAAATGAACTTAAAGATTTAATAATTTTTGAAAAGTTCTTCGGCGCAGCGCCGGATCACTTCGACATTGACGCTATTGCCAAACTGCTTGTAAGCCTGCTGATCACTGCTGTCACAAAGGAAGCCTGCTCCCGCGTCCTCCCTTCGGATGGGATTTGAAAAACTCTGCAAGCGTCCTGCTTCCTCCACCGTAAGCCTGCGGCGAAAACGTCCGATGATCGGAATCTGCACCATAGCAACCAAGGCTGGGAAACAAGTCGGTGCCTTGATGCGGATGCCCGATGGGCGCATCTGGATGATGCCCTCCCACACAGAAGATATGGTCGTGCCTGCCTGCCACTCCATCTTGTGGTGTGTCGGAATAAAATCCTGTAGGTTATTATATTTTTCCAGCCAGCCGTCAATAAAGATGCGGTTGCGCTGGTATAGTTCCATATTTTTTCGGACAAAGTTCTGTTTCCATGCTGGATATTCCTCTGGTACCTCCGGGCATTTAAAATAGTCCGCCCAGATTGGAAAGCCGATCACTTTCAGATCGATTCCCTGATAAAACTCATCCCAAGCCGTAAGCACCATTTTTTCATAGTCGGAGATATAATATTTTTCCTCCACTTCGCCGGCATCCAAGATGTCGTAAATACTGTTATCCTCTTTTTTATGAGTGGTCGGGATCGTAATCTCCAATGGTTCCTCCACATGGTCCGGATCATATTTACCAAGAATGATGACACGTTCCCGCAACTGCGGAATGCCGAACTGGTGTGGACTGACAATGAGAGGGGCTTCTGTCAGTCGGTAACCACAATCCTGCAAGACCGCATGAATGATCCGCCAAGTATTGTGATGGTCATGGCTGACCAGGTTTCGCACATTTTCTAATACGATGTATTCCGGCTTCTTTTCCCGCAAGATGCGCTCAATGTCAAAAAAGAGCGTACCACGCGTTTGGTCGGATAGTCCTGCCTGCTTGCCCGCCTTGCTAAATGCCTGACAGGGAAATCCTGCGCAGAGGACATCATGATCCGGGACGTCCTTCTTTTCATCCAGACCACGGATATTGCCCGAAGATGCCATGCCATAGTTGCGTTCATAAATGCGATTGCAGTTTTCATCAATCTCCGAAGCAAGCAGACATGTGCCCCCCAACTGGGTCATCGCCTGATGAAATCCACCGATTCCCGAAAAAAGGTCTATAAAGTTGAACTGGTATGTGCCGTCGCTTCGTCTTTCCACGCTTTCTTGCCTTCCATTTCGTTTACGTTCTCTACAGACAGGCTTGTTCCTGCCTGTGTCAATCTCATCTATTTTATCATAGGTCGGATGGGAAAGCTAGCGTTTTTTCTAATTTTATTTATAAAGGTAATTCTGCCAGTGCAAACTTGTCAAAGGATTCTTTTTCGATCATGATCTTAGGCGGTCTGGGCTTGCCATTGCTGTTGATGCCCTGCTTAAACTGGGACAGGTATTTTTTGTTGCTGTTGTTGATATCCAAGAGATAAAAATGGGTCAAAGTGACACTATTTTTCATCCGTGAACTGTAACTGTGCAGATTGTCTTTCCCTTGCGCTCGATTCCAAAACTCCGTCACCGGATAGCCGCAATCGCGATCTTTTACTGTCGTGTGCTCGCAGATCAGATAATAAAGATGTGCGTTCGAATCTCTGTCCAAAAGCGAGAACACGGTATCCCAATCATTGCCCTGCACACCGCGTGAGTCAAAACTATGCGCCTTTAAGTCGCCGTAACAGCCAATCTGTGGGAAGTAAAGATCCAGGTCAATGCCATTTCTGGTCTTGTCCTGTGCATAGCAGATAGCGTCATGCAGATGCCTGTCCTCCAGATATTTTTCAAAGAGAAACTCCAGATAAAAGCCCGCCCACTCCGGCTGGTATTTGTTGCGGTAGTCTGCCGCGATCATCTCCTGATAACAGGATATGCCCTGCCACTGTCGGTCGATATTTTGGAAAAAGTCTAAAATATACTGCATGGTTCGACTTGGCATACCCTGACCGATGGCTTGGCTTGTTCGGTCATCGGATGCCTGACCAGTCATTTGACTGATCCCATCTTCTGATCTGCAAGTGTTACCGGCGGTGTTCGTCTGGTCTTGTGTCACGCCATCGACTGTCCCCAGCGAATCATGGCTGTCAAACAATTCATCTAAATAGGTAAGAACTCCTTTAGGCGAAAAGACAGTGATCTGGTTGCCAAAGTAATCTGTCTTTTGAAAATAATCCTCTGTAACAGCATCTGCCAAGTCCGAGCAGTAGACATGCGCCGAGGAATTGTTGGCTTTTTTATGGACGAAATCCTCCATACGAAAAGCGCAGAATAATTCCGTATCACCGTATGTATAAACGCCCAAGAGGATCGGCTCATAGCCTGTGGCAAGCGACTTTTCATAAAAGGCTGGCAGATCATGCGGGATCTGAACGCGCTTTTTAAAAGCCGGATGCGGATTGCCCAGATAGGAGACATTCTTGGCGCGGATGGAGTAAATCTTTTCCTGATATTTACCACAGATCATGCCATTTTCATCATGATAGATCTCCGGGAAATAGCACTGGATCCGTTCATATAATTTTTTGACAGAAATGGTCTGGTCGTAGTCCTCAACGATAGAACCATCGGACTGCACCTGTTCAACAATAAATGGCATAGGCTGCTCCTCATCTTTCTAAGTTTGTTTAGACAAATTATAACACATATGCACCCGGTCCAGCCATTTGTTGACCACAAGCGTATAAAGCGCCGCCAGCACATTGATGCCAATACGAAGGGCTACTGCCATCGGCATCCCAAACAAGGTAGACGCGATCGCCAATGCGCCGAAGGTGTTAAAAGCGGTCTGCCACTTATAGCCGGCAGAATATCCCACGCCAATACCACCGATAAGGCCGATCATACTGTACATGGATTCCGGCAAGATCATATACAACGCGATAAAAAGCAGGCAGCCGACAATATTAAACAGTCCTCTATCCTTAGCCCTTGGTGCACAATCCTGCGTAAAAGGCAGACAGACCGACATACAGGCAATCCCAGCCCACATGGCACGCGACAAGCCCAGTAATGTAACAATCAGCATGGCACTGGATACAATAAAGGTCAATTTTACATACCACTGATTTCTGGCAGAATGAATGTCAAACTCCCGAAAGAGATCCAGAAAGGTCCTTCGATATGGTCGATTCTTTTGATTTTTGTAAAAGACAGCCATACAAATGAGCATGCCAACCAATAGTCCGATCAGTCGCATCCGGTATGCCTGTCCCGTCACATCATAACCGTATAGAAGGAGATAGCCTAAAACAAAGGTTGAATGATTATACATGATCACATTGTGACATCCCAAGATCATCAAGAGAAAAATGCTTACTGCATTGATGGCAAATGCGCCGAAAGGTGGTAAGATATTTGCCAAACGTGGTCCTGCCATCAAAATAGCAAAAATCCCCATAATGGAAAACAAGCCATGTGTCGTCTTAATTCCAAAATCCGCCTGCCGTAAGACCAAAAGTGCCAGCAAAACCGTCACGCCTACCACGCTATTGTCATTTCCGGTCAACATACTATAAAGTGTTACCACGGCAACACAAAACGCCATGACCAGATATACTTTAAAATTGTATATCAGGATATGGCGTCGTTTTTCTTTTTTATCTGTCGTGCTG
>CAVGHS010000151.1:0-3853 GCA_963629085.1 bacterium | reverse complement strand
CGGACAAACGCTTGGCAACACAATGACCGCCCTCAAGGTCGATCATAAAGTGGAAGAAATTGAAATCATCCTTTGTACCGTGACGCTTGACCATCTCCAGAGCCAGATTTTCGTATTCTTCCATCAACTGTGGCAAATCCTCCTCGCGGATGGCATAGGAATCTGTCTCCTGTGCAACGACCGGCTCTACCGAGATCTGCTTGAAACCAAGATCTGCTAAATGCAGGACATCCTTGGAAAAGTCTAAGTTATTGTGGGTAAAGGTTCCGCGCACATAGTATTTTTCCTGATTGCGGCTGTCCGCAAACTTCTGGAACTTTGGTACGATCAGATCATAAGAACCTGCCCCCTTGCGGAAAGGTCTCATGCGGTCATGTACTTCTTTTCTGCCATCGATACTGAGAACGACATTGCCCATCTCTTTATTGGCAAATTCCATGATGTCATCATTTAAAAGCACGCCGTTGGTCGTAAGCGTAAAGCGGAACTTCTTGTCGTGTGTCTCTTCCAGGCTTCTGCCGTATGCGACCAGATCCTTGACCACCTGAAAGTTCATCAACGGCTCTCCGCCAAAGAAATCCACCTCTAAGTTGCGGCGATTGCCGGAATTGGCAACCAGAAAATCCAATGCCTTCTTGCCGACTTCATAGGACATGAGTTCACGTTTGCCGTGATACTCACCCTCCTCTGCAAAGCAATACTGACAAGCCAGATTGCAGTCATGGGCAATATGTAAACACAGTGCCTTGACAACCGTAGGTCTCTTGGCAAAATCTGTGATATAAGGCTCATAAGAGTCCTTTGTAAATAATTCCTCTGCGGCGATCAGTTCTGCGATCTCATCCCAGACTTCTGCGATCTCATCCTGGTGATCCGGGTAGCGTTTTGCCATCTCTGCAAAAATGCTGTCCTTATCGGATGTCTCGTACATCTCGATCATATCGTAGGTCATATCATCCACCACATGAATAGCTCCGCTGTTGACATCGATCACGATATTGTAACCGCCCATTTTGTATTGATGAACCAAAATAGTCCTCCTTCTATAAACGCACAAATGACCGAACGCTATCAAGCGTACGGTCGCGTGTACTTTTTCTTGTTTTAACTACAGAATGGAGCCTCCCACGAAAAGTAGGACGCTCCGCATTGTACAAATATAAAGATTAGCGATTGTTCTCGCAAGACTGGTTACCTACAGTACAAGATGTCTTGCATGCAGACTGGCAAGATGTCTGGCACTCACCGCATCCACCCTTCTTTACTGTGTTCTGTAACTTCTTTGTATTTAATGTCTGTACATGTTTCATTGTAAATATCTCTCCTTTACTGCTTGATTACGCTATATTATAGCATACAAGCGTCTAAAGGAAAAGTATTTTTTACCAGAGGCTCCACATATTATACAGGCAGATTCCAAGGATCAGCAGAATGGTCAGATCCAACAGGATCTGTATGCCATGTCCGGTCAGTCTCTTATGGATTCTTCTTCCGATCCGGGCTCCCAGTATGCCACAAGCCACCATGATCAGGAGAGTCAGCCAAGGAAAAATCGGGACGCTTTTTGTTGCGATTGAAGTTGCAAGACTGCATAACTGCGATGTAAATATGATAAAAAGAGAGTTCTGCACTGCCTCCTTTGTCTCCATGGAATAGAAAAAATATAAGACCATGAGGTTCATGGGACCGCCACCGATCCCCAGAAAAGCAGAAACGCCCCCCAACAGACCCCCGATCAGTAAAGACGGCATGATCCCTTTTACATGATAGGTCCGTATCCTGCCCTCTGCCATCATATAGAAAAAGGTAAGGAGCAGAAAGACAAATAAAATGATTGCCTGCCATTTTCCGGCAATACGGCCACTTCCAAAGAAAAGGACCATCCTTTGAAAGATATTTTTTCCTAAGACACCACCAATTGCCCCGCCCGCTGCCAATGCACAGGTCGTTTTTGTCAATGAGCCTTTGCCCTGCCTTAAGACAGATACACAGGTCATGGCAAGCACGGTACAGCCCGACAGGAAACTGACCTGTTCTACGCTCATAATACCGCACGCATCCAGAACCGGTTTCATGATCACACCACCGCCGACACCGCATACCGCACCTATGGTGGTTGCGAAAACGCAGACGACAACTTCAATGATATAGACCATCCTAATCTTCCCTCTGCAAACTCTGTAATAAACCTACGGCATACATAATGGCTTCCATATAGTCCGGATGTTCTTGACGGATATAAGTGCGCACCTGACCTTCCATCTGTGGCGGAACAATGTTTCGTACCGTTGACCAGATCTTTTCCTCTGTAAAACGGCTGTCTTTCTGCTTTGGCACTACATCGCATGTCGTCTGATACCAGCGCAGCAGTTCCTTTTGCATCCGCATCTCTATTTTTTCCAGTTCTGCTCCGGTTTCCTGCTCTTTTTCTGCTGTCGCAAACAGATTATGCTTTTCATAGGGATCTTCTGCCAGATGGTACAATTCGCAGGCACCCGAACTGCGATAGACATATTTCCACTCCCCATCGGTTACCATAGTGGCTTTTTCGTGCGCGGCATTATCCAACTGCGCCATCTTTTTCGCATAGTAATCGTCACCCGGATTGGCTCCGGTCTGTGCATCCTTATGCCACTCATCGCACTGCCACTCATTTGCATTCCTGCCACCTTCACAGTGCGCATAGGTGCGAACGGCATGGCTCCGGTCTGCGATCGTTTCTCTTAAATCCATGCCAAAGGCATCATGACAAGGCGTAACATCCGCATAAGCCAGTGCTGTCGTATAGAAATCCACAAGTTCCACCGGACTGGCTGCCAGCCCCGGATCTACCGGCTCTCCTTTTGGCGGCTTGATCAAAAACGGCACACGGGTAATCACATCCTCAAATGTACTCTGTGCCTTCTCCGGCAGTTGGTAATCTCCCGCGAAATCTCCATGATCCGACAGGAAAAAGATCGCACAGTCATCATAAATGCCCGCCTCTTTCAATGCCTCTATCACAGCACCTACCATGTCATCTACCATAGCGCACTGCGCCAGATAGACATGACGCAGTTCCATCCAGTCTTCTTCACGCATGCCATCCACATTCGCAAACGCATGCAGTTTTTCTACCATAAGGCTCTTGCCCTCAGACTCCTGTAAAGAGATCGGTGCCAGGATATCTTCCCGTTTGATCCTGTCATAATACTTCTGTTCTACCGCATAGGGCGGATGTGGGTTTGTCCAGCCTAGGAAAAGACAAAGTGGCTGATCGCCCAATTCCCCGATATTGCGGATGCGGTCTATGGCAGCATAAGTATCGCGCCAATCTCCGGCAGCCGCACCGGCACTTCCTACTCCCGCAAAATGGTTATAGACTTTTTCTTTGGCATCTGCCCCTGCTCCCATCTTTTGCATGGCGGATAACTTCTGCAACATAGATCTGTCGGCTTTCTGATTTTTATCATAATAGAATACCTCATCGGCATGATGCTGTTCCAGATCATTGACCTGCCCCGCAAGAAAATCATTTCGTCCATTCAGCCATACATGATATCCCGCCTGTTTTAGTTCTGAAAAAAGACTTTCTTCCCCCTCATGCATAAGATAAGACATGGTCCGGTGTCCCGTCGTATGAGGATACAGTCCTGTCAAAAAGCTGCAACGGCTGGGAACACAGACCGGGTTCTGGCAATAAGCATGGTCGAAAGATACCGCCTCCTGTACCGCCAGGCGATCCAGATTTGGAGTGTATGCCGCCCGGTTTCCCATATGCCCCATGGCATCCCATCGCATTTCATCCGGATTCAAAATAATAATATGTGGTCGTTTTTTTGTCATATTCGTTCTCCTCTGCTATGTATATGCT
>CAVGHS010000150.1:0-3857 GCA_963629085.1 bacterium | reverse complement strand
GTTCCTTACCCTCTAAGAATTCCAAAGATGCGCCGCCACCGGTAGAGATATGTGTCATCTTGTCGCCGTAGCCAAGGTTGTTGGCTGCGGATGCAGAGTCACCACCACCGATAATGGTTGTTCCATCAATATTTGCAAGCGCTTCGCAAATAGCAATGGTTCCCTTTGCAAAGTTTGGCATCTCGAAACATCCCATTGGTCCGTTCCAAACAACAGTCTTTGCATCTTTGATCGCATCGGTAAAGAGTTCGCATGTCTTAGGTCCGATATCCATACCTTCCATGTCATCCGGAATCTCTCCACGACCTACAACCTTGAAGTTGCAATCGTTCTTGAAGTCATCGCCTACAACGGTATCGATCGGGATCAAAAGTTTAACACCTTTTTCCTTTGCCTTTTCTTCCATCTGCAGTGCATACTCCATGTAGTCCTTCTCAAGAAGAGACTTTCCTACAGGCTCGCCATGTGCAGCCATAAAGGTATATGCCATACCACCACCAATGATCAAGGTATCTACCTTGTCAAGGAGGTTCTCAATAACAGAAATCTTAGAAGAAACCTTTGCTCCACCAAGGATAGCAACGAATGGACGAACCGGATTCTCTACTGCATTTCCAAGGAAGTCGATCTCCTTCTGCATCAGATAACCAACAACAGCAGTATCAACATACTTTGTCACACCGACATTGGAGCAATGTGCTCTGTGGGCTGTACCGAATGCATCATTTACAAATACATCACAAAGGGATGCCAGATCCTTAGAGAACTCGTCTCCGTTCTTGGTCTCCTCAGCACGGTATCTTGTGTTCTCAAGTAAGATGATGTCGCCATCTTTCATTGCTTCTACAGCAGCCTTAGCGTTTGGTCCAACCACTTCTGGATCTGCTGCAAATTTTACTTCCTGTCCCAAGAGTTCTGTAAGTCTCTTAGCAACCGGTGCTAAAGAAAGTTCCGGAACCGGCTCTCCCTTTGGCTTGCCAAGATGTGAACAAAGGATCACCTTGCCACCGTCAGCAACCAGTTTCTTGATGGTAGGAAGTGCCTGTACCAGACGGTTCTCATCTGTGATCTTGCCATCAATAAGAGGCACATTGAAGTCGCATCTGCAAAGAACACGCAGTCCCTTTACATTGATGTCATCGATTGATTTTTTATTTAATCCCATGATTAAATCCTCCACTCTTTTAATAAAAAAGAGGCCCGGTCCCAACGACCGGACCCCATGTTGGCTAATTTACCAATTTTGGGATATTTCAATCATATGCAAGGCATTGTTGCTGACGCTGTGCTCGGCACTGCAAAGTAACAATAACGCAGCAGATGATGAAATAGCGCAAAACTAAATTATGCTAACTCAGAGAAGTACTTGATTGTACGAACCATCTGAGAAGTGTAACTGTTCTCATTGTCATACCAAGAAACAACCTGTACTAAGTTGTCTTCTCCAACCATTGTCTGTGTAGCATCGAAGATTGAACCATATGTGCTTCCGATGATATCAGAAGAAACGATCTCATCCTCATTGTATCCGAATGACTCTGTAGCTGCTGCCTTCATTGCTGCGTTGATCTCTTCAACTGTGCAAGACTTCTCAACAGTAGCAACAAGGATTGTTGTAGAACCTGTTGGGCATGGAACACGCTGTGCAGATCCGATCAACTTGCCGTTCAACTCTGGGATAACAAGACCGATTGCCTTCGCAGCACCTGTTGAGTTAGGTACGATATTAACTGCAGCTGCACGAGATCTTCTAAGGTCACCCTTTCTCTGTGGTCCATCAAGTGTCATCTGATCACCTGTGTATGAGTGGATTGTGCTCATGATACCAGACTTGATACCGAAAGCATCGTTAAGAGCCTTAGCCATTGGTGCCAAGCAGTTTGTTGTACAAGAAGCTGCTGAGATGATCTTGTCATCTGGAGTCAATGTCTTATGGTTTACATTGTAAACGATTGTAGGAAGATCATTTCCTGCAGGTGCAGAAATAACAACCTTACGAGCACCAGCATTGATATGAGCCTGTGCCTTTTCCTTGCTTGTGTAGAAACCAGAACACTCTAATACTACGTCTACCTTTAATTCACCCCATGGGCAATTGTTTGCATCTGGGAAAGCGTAGATCTTGATTTCCTTGCCATCAACTGTGATAGAGTCTTCTCCAGCAGATACTGTATCAGCCAAAGCATACTTACCCTGTGATGAATCATACTTTAACAGATGTGCTAACATCTTTGGGCTTGTCAAGTCGTTGATTGCAACTACTTCATATCCTTCTGCGCCAAACATCTGTCTGAATGCAAGACGACCGATACGGCCGAATCCATTAATCGCTACTCTTACTGCCATTTTAAATTCCTCCTAAGATTTAAAAATACTATGTCTAGGGAATAACATTCCCAAACTGACTTCATTTTAACCAATTTCTACCTACATTTCAACCCCAAAAACAAAGTTTGATATTTTTTTCACTAAGATTTCCCCTCTGTCCTGACATTTTGCGGATTGATTGCATTTTATGCGACATTTTTCTATAATTAGTAAGTGAATGGAGGTACTTTGCCAATGAAACTTTGGGACAATCATATGCACTGTCATTTTTCCGGTGACAGTGACGCGGATCCTTTGGATATGATAGAAAAAGCCAGACAGATGGGACTGTCCGGCATTACCTTTACAGACCACTTAGATTTAGATTATAAGGAAGAACCTCATCTTTTTGATCTGGATCTGGATGCTTACGAAAAAGCCATGCTGGCTGCGCAAAAAGAGGCTGCGCCTTTCTTTGTATTGCACGGCTTGGAACTGGGACTGCAACCCCATCTTGCGCAGCAACACGCCGACCTGCTCGCCTCTTACACCTTTGACTATGTCATCGGTTCTGTCCATGTCGTGCATACGCGTGATCCTTACTACCCTGTTTATTTTGAAGGGCGCGATCCCCAGGAAGCCTACACGGAATATTACCAGGCTGTCTATGAGAACCTGACGTCTTTCCATGATTTTGATGCCCTTGGGCATCTGGACTATGTCTTTCGCTACGGACCGCAGGATCCTGCCCAGCCTTATGATACTTATACGCCATATGCCTCTCTGGTCGATGATATCCTGCGTTTTCTCATTGCACATGACATTGCATTGGAGGTCAACACCGGTGCCTTCCGCTGTGGGCTCACTGTGCCAAACCCATGTCCACAGGTCCTAAAGCGTTACCATGAACTCGGCGGAAAACTGATCACCATTGGTGCAGATGCGCACAAACCGGGTCATATTGCACTGGGCTTTGAGCATCTGCCCCAGATCCTGACTTCCTGTGGTTTTCACGAATACATGGTCTATCGCCATCGTGTACCGCATCCGCATAGCCTCTATTAAGCCATAAAAAGATAGACAGTTGTCTTCTTCGTGCATGGAATATGCTGAGAAATTCATAAATTACCGACTAATGAACAAAGATATTTATGCGCCTGTTCCTTTGTGCAATCGTTTTTTATTGCAGACCACTGCCATACAAGAAATAATGTATTGCTGTAATGGTCTGCAAGCAACTCATTCGGAATGTCTTTTTGCCTTGCTTCTGGACAGGTTTGAAATATAAAACGCATTCTATTGTTTAGAAAATTTCTGAAACTCGAAAACATATATCCGACTTCGTTATTATGTAAAAGAATCTTGTGTATGGCATCTTCATTTTGCTTCGTAAAATCATAAATTCGGTCAAAATACAGGTACAACATTTCATTTTCTTCGGCATGATGATAATCACTAAATCCCACCTGGTCAGCAAGTGTCTGCCAACAGTAATCAAGCAAATCATATTTATCATCAAAGTAATTATAAAATGTCGCACGGGGATATTG
>CAVGHS010000149.1:0-3891 GCA_963629085.1 bacterium | reverse complement strand
CCAATCCAGAGCATATCAAAGAGAATTTCGATTTGTTTGATTTTGAACTGAACGAAGACGAAATGTCACAACTTTCTACACTGGATAAAAAAGAACCATTGATCGGTAGACCAGAATCACCGGAATTGGTAGAGTTCTCGCTGACATGGTAAAGGAGGCAAAAAAGAACGGAAAACGCACCCATGCGCTCTCAAATCAGAAACTTGTCAAGCGGATCCTTCATTACTTTTTGCTGGTCCTCGGTTTATAATCCTTCATCTCAGGAATCGCCCCGCCTGCCACCGCCCATAAATACAGGCTTGCCACACTGCAATAGGGACTATAGCGCCGACGATATTTTTCAAATAGTTTACGATCGATCTTACGATGATGGTAGACCATCCGTAACCCCCGCTGGATGGCAAGGTCATCATAACTAAAGACATTCGGACGCTGCATACAAAAAAGTAAGATCATCTCCGCTGTCCAGACACCAACACCCTTTAGGCTGCTCAACTCCCGGATGGCATCCTCATCGGACATTTGCCAGACTGCGTCCAGATCGAAACTACCGCTATGGACTTTTTCTGCAAAATCCTTGATATACGCTACCTTTCGAAAGGTCATACCGAGCGATTGCAATTCCGATACCTCTGCCGAAAGAATGGTTTCCGCATTGACTTCGCCAAGCCTTTCATGCATCCGCTGCCAGATCGTTGCCTGTGCTTTTGTCGAGATCTGCTGCCCGATGATATGGTGCACAACGGAAGAAAACAGGTCGGTATCTATTTCCCTTTGTATCCAGCCAATCTGATCGATGACTTCTGCAAGTTTCTTGTCCTTGTTTTTCAGATATAAAATTTCTTTTTCACCATATATAAAATACATCTCTTATATCATCCCCAAACGTTTATTTTCCCGTCTCCTTGAAGATCTCTTTCAGTTCCTTTTTTATCGTTTTCGTATCAACAGGCTTTACGATATGCCCATTCATACCACATTCAAAAGCTCTTTTTCTGTCTTCCTCAAAGGCATTTGCAGTCATTGCAACGATCGGGATATTTGCTTTTCTGTTATTAGACAGTGTACGGATTTCTCTTGTTGCCGTATAGCCATCCATGCGCGGCATCTGGATATCCATCAGCACCAGATCATATTTATCCTCAGGTGCTTCATTTATGATATTCACAGCCTCAATGCCATCCTCGGCACAATCTACACGGATCCCCATTTCTTCCAGAAGTTCTACCGCGATCTCCCGGTTCAGATCATTATCCTCTACCACAAGAACCCTCTTACTACTGTAATCACATATATTCTCTGGACTCTCACCTTGCTCTTCTTTCCGAACCGGTCTTGTTAAGACACTTCTCAATTCAGACATAAAGATAGGTTTTGCAACAAATGCAGTCGCACCGGCTTCTCTGGCTTCCTGTTCAAAAGCACTCCAATCATATGCCGTCAACACGATGATCGGTACATCCTCTTTGATCACTTTTCGTATTCTGCGGATGATCTCAATGCCATTCATATCCGGTATCAGATAATCCACGATATAGACCTTGTACTCATTATCCAATTCCGCAGCGTCCTGCGCACGAAGGACGGCTTCCCTTCCGGTCACGGTCCATTCCGGCTGCATCTCAATACTTCTAAGCATCTTGCAGACACTGCGACAGGTTTCAATATCGTCATCCACCACGAGTGCTTTCGCTCCCTGTAATTCCGTGATCGGCTCATAGCGGACGGTCTGTTTCGCCAGACGAAGGGTAAGTGCAACCGTGAACTTAGAGCCTTTTCCTTCCTCACTTTCGACGTCGATCGTGCCGCCCATCATATCAACAATATTTTTCGTGATTGCCATGCCCAGACCGGTTCCCTGGATCCCACTCGCCGTGGAGGACTGCTCTCTGGCAAAAGTATCAAAGACATGCCCTAAGAATTCAGAGGACATACCAATACCGCTATCCTTAATGGTAAATACATAGGTCGTGTATCCCTTTTTCTGACAAGGCTTTTCTTCCAGACGGATGATGATATCCCCACCCACAGGTGTAAACTTGATGGCATTTCCCACAATATTGATCAACACCTGGTTCAGTCGCAGTTTATCGGTTATGACATCCTCATTTTTCACATCCTGCGTGTCAATGTATAAATTCAGTTGCTTGGCATTGATCATGCCCTGGATCATATTTCTCAGATCATGTAAAAGTTCCGGTATATGTAGCGGTTTCTCATCCAGTTTCACACTGCCGCTTTCAATACGGCTCATATCCAATATATCATTGATCAGGCTGAGCAAATGCGTGCTGGACGTCTTAATCTTGGTAAGATAATCCTGCACCTGCTCCGTATGATCGATATGGGTTTGTGCAAGTGCGGTAAACCCGATGATGGCATTCATCGGCGTCCGGATATCATGCGACATACTGTTTAGGAACATGGTCTTTGCCCGGTTTGCCTGCTGTGCCGCTTCCAGCGCGAGCGAAAGCTGCTCCTGCTGCTGTCGCAGCGCCTCGTCCTTTTTCACTTCTGCCTCTAATGCCGCTTCTGCTTTCTTTTCTTCCTCTTTTAGTTCTTTATTTGCCTGTTCTAATCTTTCATGTGTTGCGATCAAATTCTGGCGGATCTCTATCTCACCTACAAAAATGCAACCAATGCGGAAAAAGTCTGTGCATAAGTCTGTAGCGACAGACCAAAATTCATATATTCATATGCGGTTGCCACAGCCATCAGGACAAAATAAGACCATCCCAAAAACTTGAGGTTTTTGCTCAGTTTATGGCGATACCTAATGAGCATCCACAAAACGACCAATAATGCCGCGATCGGCGCCACATGTGTCAGTTGATAATATTCTCCCCTACTATACAGGTTGCTGCTGTCAAAAGAATAAAACCATCCAAAATGTAAATTCAACGTAAGTGCCGCTATGACAAGGCATTCCAATAGCCAATATGCCTTTAAGACAATGCCCGGCTTCTCTTTTTTGCTCCTGACCAGACTCCACAAAAAGACGGAGAAAGTCAGCGACACAAAATCATTAGCAACAAATGTGTATAGTTGCTGCACCTTGTGACGATGCCCCAGAAAAGCCCCGGCAGCCCGTCGAACGCCCACGATACGGCATCACTGACCAGTCTGGTGATACATACGATCATCAGGATCTTGGTGACCTTTTTCTGTTTGAGTTCACTCTTAAATAAATACAGGATAACGCCAAATATGAGCGTGACCCATATTTCGCTTGCTACAATCTGTACACTTTGCATATCTCTTTCCTCCCCTATCTGCTATATGGTTGGTTTTATCTTACTTAAGCATAACACATCTGAGGTTATTGGGTTTCTTTTATTTAAATACAGAATACACTATATAATGGTACTGACTTTATGCCATTTACCATTCCAAAATTTCTTGCTGAAATCCTGATAGCATAATCCGGTTCATATTTTTTCATGTAAACCATCATGCTTTTTGCTTTCACATGATTTCCCGCCTTACACTCAACCGGAATGACATGGCCGTATTATCTGACTCCCAATAATGAAGATCATAGCCATTCGTTTTCAGTGCGACTGCAACATAGTTCTCTGTTAATATTCCGCGAAAATGCTCTGTTTCTTTTCCCTGCAATGCTTCCAGCGTCATCCCCATTCGGGCAGACATAAGCCCCATATCACTATAGTATAATTTGAAAGCACTCACATCCTGATATGCTGCGACCGGATAAAATCCCTGTCTACATTTCATACACTTATTGACAACTCCAGCCCGGATGAGCCAGTCAATCGCATCTCCATATTGGGATGCACGTGCACCCGATTTTATCAACTTATACTGGAATTTTTTGGTATCTTTTGCCAATTGTGACGGCAAGGAATCATATGCTTCAAAAATACGTACTGT
>CAVGHS010000148.1:0-3991 GCA_963629085.1 bacterium | reverse complement strand
TCAGTAAGGAGCGTCCCTCTGGTCTATATTTCATACTTTCGGATTTCGCAATTCTCCGGTCTCGGTCTCCATTTGATCCCATTTCTGCGATTTTCCAAAACACCACACAAAGCACGGATGATACCACCATGACAAACCACCAGCACATTCTCATAATCCTTGCGCTTTAGTTCCTCTAAAAAAGACCGGCTGCGCGCCACCATAGAAGATACCGGTTCAACGGTCTTTGGCGCCGGAATAATCTCGGGAAGCATCCAGTAAAGAGACATCCAGATACCCAGCCGCTTATAAGATCGCATCTCATATTTTCCAAAATCTACCTCGATAATGCGCGAATCAATGATAACCTCATCCATAGGCACGCCACCGATGATCGATGCGGTCTTTCTTGCGCGAATCAAAGGACTGGCATACACTGCATCAAACTTCATATCCCCGATCTTTGCCCTTGCTTCTTTTGCCTGCGCAATACCGGTCTCGTTTAAGGGTTCATCATAGAGTCCCTGCATCAGTTGTTTTTTATTGAGGGCGGTCTGCCCATGTCTTGTAATCCAAACTTTCATTTTCTATCCTCATTCTGTAAATACGCAAAAAGGCGATGACATTTTGCCATCGCTTTTGCTTTTTATAGATCGTCTACGGCATCTTTTAATTTGCCCATAAATCCTTTTTTCTTCTTTTCTTCCTTGACCGCTGTACCGCCGGCTTTCAAGGTCTTTCCTGTCTCATCATCAAACCTGCGCAAGGCTTCTTTTGCTTCATGACTAAGAGAAGTCGGAACCTGTACCACCAAAGTAACATAGTGGTCACCGCGCATATTCTTGTTGCGCAAAGACGGAATACCTTTTCCACGAAGGCGGATTCTGGTATCGGTCTGTGTCCCCGGCTTGACTTCATATACGACCTTGCCGTCCAAGGTATCGATCATAACCTCGCCGCCCAGAGCAGCCTGTGCAAATGAAATCGGAGCAGAAGAATAAATATCATATTCGCTTCTTTGGAAGATCGCATGTGATGCCACACGAACCTCAACCAAAAGATCTCCTCTCGGGCCGCCGTTGATACCCGGCTCTCCCTTTTCGCGGATACGTACACTCTGTCCGTTGTCAATACCGGCAGGAATGGAGACAGAAATTCTCTTTTTGCGGGAAATGTATCCGGTACCATGGCAATCACTACATTTCTCTTTGATGATCTGACCGGTTCCCTGACATTCCGGGCATGAAGTTACATTCTGCACCGTTCCAAAGAATGACTGCTGTGTGACTACGATCTTTCCCTTACCGCCACACTTAGGACAGGTATCCTTTGTGGTTCCAGGTTTTGCACCGGATCCGTGACAAGTTGCACATTCGTCTTTCAATACCAGTTCGATCTCTTTTTCACAGCCAAAGGCTGCCTCTTCGAACTTGATATTGACTCTCGCACGGACATTCTGACCCTTCATCGGTCCATTGTTGGTACGTCTGCTGCCGCCACCACCAAAGAAATCGCCGAAGATATCTCCAAAGATATCTCCAAAATCCATGCCTGAGAAATCAAATCCGCCGCCACCGGCACCGCCGTCAAAAGCAGCATGACCAAACTGGTCATATTGTCTTCTCTTATCCGGATCGCTCAAAACAGCATAGGCTTCAGAGGCTTCTTTGAACTTTACCTCGGCTTCTTTATCACCCGGATTCATATCCGGGTGATATTTCTTTGCCAACTGTCTGTATGCTTTTTTGATCGTTGCGTCATCGGCATTTTTATCTACGCCGAGGACTTCATAATAATCTCGCTTCTGTTCTGCCATGTTTTTTATACTTCCTTGAAGTCTGCATCTACGACATCATCATCTGCCGCATTGTAAGTGGTGTTTGCTCCCATATCAGGACCTGCACCGGCACCCATGTCAGGACCTGCGCCCTGTGCGCCTGCTGCCTGAGCCTGCTGCTCATACATCTTGGTAAATACCTTCTGTGCGCTCTCCTGTAATTTCTCCTGTGCAGCCTTTAACTCTGCAACACTTGCATCATCCATTGCCTCTGCTTCCGGATGAGCCTCGAGGATTGTCTTGATTGCTGCGATATCAGCCTCAACTGCTGACTTATCTGCTGCATCGATCTTGTCGCCAACTTCTTCCAAAGCCTTCTCTGTCTGGAATACAAATGCATCCGCATCGTTTCTGGTGTCGATGGCTTCCTTACGCTTCTTATCCTGTGCTTCAAACTCAGCCGCTTCCTTAACAGCCTTCTCAATGTCTTCATCAGACATGTTAGATCCTGCTGTAATGGTGATGTGCTGTTCCTTACCTGTACCAAGATCCTTAGCGGATACATTTACGATACCATTGGCATCGATATCGAAAGTAACCTCGATCTGTGGAACACCACGACGTGCTGGTGGAATACCATCCAGACGGAACTGTCCTAAGGACTTGTTGTCTCTTGCAAACTGTCTCTCACCCTGTACTACGTTGATATCAACGGCTGTCTGGTTGTCAGCAGCAGTAGAGAAGATCTGGCTCTTCTTGGTAGGGATCGTTGTGTTTCTCTCGATCAACTTGGTCGCGATACCACCCATTGTCTCGATAGAAAGAGAAAGTGGGGTAACATCCAAAAGTAAGATCTCTCCGGCACCGGCATCGCCTGCCAACTTACCACCCTGAATAGAAGCACCGATGGCTACACATTCATCCGGGTTCAAAGACTTGCTTGGCTCATGTCCTGTAAGTGCCTTTACCTTATCCTGTACTGCCGGAATACGGGTAGATCCACCAACAAGGAGAACCTTAGAAAGTTCACTTGCTGTAAGGCCTGCATCCTTTAATGCGTTCTGTACCGGAACTGCCGTTCTTTCTACAAGGTCATGTGTTAATTCATCGAATTTTGCACGTGTTAAGTTCATATCAAAATGCTTTGGTCCTTCTGCTGTTGCAGTGATGAAAGGCAGGTTGATGTTTGTTGTTGTTGCAGCGGAAAGTTCTTTCTTTGCCTTCTCTGCTGCTTCTTTTAATCTCTGAAGAGCCATCTTGTCGGTAGAAAGGTCAACGCCCTCTGCCTTCTTGAACTCCTCTAACATCCAATCTGTGATCTTCTGGTCAAAGTCATCACCGCCAAGGCGGTTATCACCACTGGTTGCCAGGACTTCGATAACGCCATCACCAATCTCAATGATAGATACATCGAATGTACCACCACCTAAATCGTAAACCATGATCTTTTGTTCGTTTTCATTGTCCAGACCATAAGCAAGTGCTGCTGCAGTAGGCTCGTTGATGATACGCTTTACATCAAGGCCTGCGATCTTGCCGGCATCCTTGGTTGCCTGACGCTGTGCATCGTTGAAATATGCAGGAACAGTGATAACTGCTTCGGTGACAGGCTCACCCAAGTAGTTCTCTGCATCACTCTTTAACTTCTGTAAGATCATTGCGGAGATCTGCTGTGGAGAATACTTCTTTCCATCGATGGTACGACCATTGTCTGTACCCATATCTCTCTTAATAGATGAGATTGTCTTTTCTGCATTGGTAACTGCCTGACGCTTTGCAGGCTCACCGATCAATCTCTCTCCTGTCTTTGTAAATGCTACAACAGACGGTGTTGTTCTTGCACCTTCCTGATTAGCGATAACGGTTGGCTTACCACCTTCCATAACGGCTACACAAGAGTTTGTTGTACCTAAATCAATACCAATAATTTTTCCCATGATTTTTTCCTCCTATTTATCATCACATTGTTATTGTCTTTATTCTAAATTAGCATTGCTACCAATTTGACTAGTTTGCAACCTTGACCATGCTATGACGAAGCACCGTATCGTGATACATATAGCCCTTCTGGAACTCTTCTACGATCTCGCTCTCGCCAGCTTCTTGGTCCTCCACATGCAACACTGCATTATGGAAATTCGGATCAAATTCATTGCCCAGCGCCTCGATCGGACTCACGCCTGCTTCCTCCAGGGAAGTCATCAGTTGTTTGTAGATCATCTGCATACCTTGTGC
>CAVGHS010000147.1:0-4100 GCA_963629085.1 bacterium | reverse complement strand
GGAGATAATTCCGCTATACTTTCTTTAGTTAAGGATATCTGCGAGGGTGCATATGTCATCTCGCAGATTTTTTGCGGAAAGGGATCTTTTCGCAGAGGAACAACAAATCAGTACAAAGGAGTTATGTGATGAATCAAAAAGGAGCAATCAAAGATGCCCACAGTCTTGGTACACCAAAGATGTTACTGTTGGGTTTGCAGCACATGTTCGCCATGTTTGGCGCAACGATCTTAGTTCCCATCCTCGTAAATGACTATTTTGAGGGTCAGGGGCTTTCTGTTCAGGTTACACTGTTTTGTGCCGGTGTCGGTACACTCTTATTTCATTTGATCACCAAGCGTAAAGTTCCTGCTTTCTTAGGATCTTCCTTCGCATTTCTGGGTGGATTTTCCATGGTAGCACAATTGGATAGTGGTATTTACGCCAATATGACTATGGGTGAAAAGTTACCATACGCTTGTGGCGGTATCGTGGTAGCCGGTCTTTTATATCTGGTATTTGCCTTGATCGTAAAACTGGTAGGCGTAAGAAAAGTGATGCGTTTGTTACCACCGGTTGTAACCGGACCGATCATTATCAGTATCGGACTTTCCCTTGCATCTTCTGCTGTCAATAATGCACAGACCAACTGGATCATTGCAATCGTTGCATTTGCAGTTATCGTGATCTTTAATATCTGGGGCAAGGGCATGTTCAAGATCATCCCGATCCTTATGGGTATCGTGATCTCTTATGTCTTTGCTTTGGTTTTAAATGGTATCGGTATGACAAATGCTGACGGAAGCGCGATCTTAGATTTCACTTCTGTAGCAAGCGCACACTGGGTACAGTGGCAGCCGTTTGTATGGTGCAAGTTTGATATTACAGCCATTCTTGTTATGGCACCGATCGCACTTGCGACCATGATGGAGCATATCGGTGATATTACAGCCATCTCTGCAACTGTAGATGAGAACTTTGTCGAGGATCCGGGCCTTCACAGAACCCTGATCGGTGACGGACTTGCAACTGCATTTGCCGGAGCCATCGGTGGTCCTGCAAATACAACTTACGGCGAAAATACCGGTGTATTGGAACTTTCCAAGGTACATGATCCTAAGGTTATCCGTATTGCAGCCGTTTATGCGATCATCCTCAGTTTTTCACCGAAGTTTGCAGCAGTCATCGGTTCTATGCCATCTTCCATCATCGGTGGTGTAAGTTTTATCCTTTATGGTATGATCTCTGCTATCGGTGTTCGTAATGTGGTTGAAAATAAGGTAGACTTTACCAAGTCCAGAAACCTGATCATTGCAGCCGTTATCCTTGTCAGCGCACTTGGATTTACAGATGGTTTCACATTTACGATCGCAGGAACAAGCATTACACTGACTTCTCTTGCTATCGCAGCCATCTTAGGAATTTTCCTGAATGCTATCCTGCCGGGCAAGGATTATGAATTTGAGACAGGTGTAAAGAAAGAGGAAGCCTAAAAAACGGATTTTGCTTCGGGGGAAGCAGGATGCGTGAAAAAGTTATGAGCAGATAGACAAAGAGCATGTGGACGATCGAAAGAGATCGGACACATGCTCTTTTTGTAGTTATTATAGGAGTACTAAGCGTAATAATCGATATTGTTTGCCATGCGTTTGGCATAGGTGGTCAACTGTTTCATGAATTTGGAATCTTTATTCAAAATGCTTTTAAAACGGCTGCCACTGATGTTCTCGACCGCGGAAGAACTGAGGGTCAGATAGCCCGAGGAGTTTTCCTTGATGCCGATGTTTTCCAAATCCTTGGCGTACTTACCGGCAAGATTTTTCAGATTCTTGTAAGTGGAAGCCGCATAGGAATTGGTCGAGGACTTAGCAGAGTCCATGGTGTAATTGTAGGTATCGACAAAGGCGCGTACATGAGAAGAAATATCGTCCTTATCGGCATTTTCAAAATCAAAATCATCCAGTTTCTGGACTGCGCGGTAAAGTGCCTGTGCATCTGCATAATTTAACTGATTGGATGTAGCAGAAGAACGCGTACTTTTGACCGTAAATGCGCGGTAGGTCGCGTAATAACTGCGCAGGGTGATGTTGTTTGCTACAGAAAATCCACTCATGACGGCGCCTTTCTTTAAAAATTGTGGTACGACAACCGGAAAATTTTCGCAATTACCGATTTCTATATCTTTTATATCGGAAATTCTGTCGGAAAATTGACCTTTGAACTTGTTATTTTTTATAGGCTCTAATATAATGAAACGAGATAGATTTGTACCTGGTACAAAAAGAAACGGAGGACAAGCATGGAGCAGGAAAAGGTCATAGTCATTGACTTTGGCGGACAGTACAACCAGTTGGTTGCCCGCAGGGTCAGAGAATGCAATGTTTATTGTGAGATCTATTCTTATAAAACAGATATTGAAAAGATTAAAGAAATGAATCCGAAAGGGATCATTTTGACAGGAGGCCCAAACAGTTGTTATGAGCCGGATTCACCGACTTATACCAAGGAATTGTTTGAACTTGGGATCCCGGTATTGGGTCTTTGCTATGGTGCACAGTTGATGATGCATGTATTAGGCGGCAAGGTCGAGAAGGCACCGGTCAGGGAATATGGTAAGACCGAAGTGTTCGTAAAGCAGGATTCCCCATTGTTTACAGGCGTTTCTGCAACAACGATCTGCTGGATGAGTCATTTTGATTACATTTCCAGGCCGGCAGAGGGATTCCGCATTTGTGCACATACGGCGGATTGTCCGGTGGCAGCAGCAGAGGATCAGGAAAAGAATTTATATGCCATCCAGTTCCACCCGGAAGTATTGCATACGGTTGAGGGAACCAAGATGCTGCACAACTTCGTGCGCGGTGTCTGTGGATGTGCCGGAACATGGCGCATGGATTCCTTTGTGGAAAATGCCATCAAGGATGTAAGAGAAAGGGTAGGAGACGGCAAGGTGCTTTTGGCACTGTCCGGCGGTGTGGATTCTTCCGTACTGGCTGCTTTGCTTGCTAAGGCGATCGGACCACAACTCACCTGTGTCTTTGTCGATCATGGCTTGCTTCGTAAGAACGAGGGAGACGAGGTCGAGAGTGTATTTGGCAAGGGCGGAGCCTTTGATATCAACTTTATCCGTGTCAATGCCCAGGAGCGCTACTATGCAAAACTTGCAGGCGTGACTGAGCCGGAGCAGAAACGTAAGATCATTGGCGAAGAGTTTATCCGTGTTTTTGAAGAAGAAGCAAAGAAGATCGGTGCCGTAGATTTTCTGGCACAGGGAACGATCTACCCGGATGTAGTGGAGTCGGGGCTTGGCGGAGAATCCGCAGTGATCAAGTCGCATCACAATGTTGGAGGTCTGCCGGATTATGTAGATTTCAAGGATATCATCGAGCCACTGCGTAACCTGTTCAAGGATGAGGTGCGAAAAGCAGGATTGGAACTTGGTCTGCCGGATTATCTGGTATATCGTCAGCCATTCCCGGGACCGGGACTTGGCATCCGTATCATTGGCGAAGTAACCGCAGAAAAGGTGAGGATCGTGCAGGATGCCGATTATATTTATCGTGAAGAGATCGCTAAGGCGGGGCTGGATCGAAGCATCGGACAGTATTTTGCAGCACTGACCAATATGCGTTCGGTCGGTGTCATGGGCGATGAGAGAACCTATGACTATGCCGTAGCACTGCGTGCCGTCAACACGGTAGACTTCATGACAGCGGAGGCGGCGGACATTCCGTTTGATGTCTTACAGACGGTCATGAGCAGAATTATAAATGAGGTGAAGGGAGTCAATCGAGTATTTTACGATCTGACGAGCAAGCCACCTGGAACGATTGAGTTCGAGTAGACCCGAAGCGGTTTAGAGATTGGTATAACAAATCAAGTATTTTAAGGCCTGAAATCATGTTAAGAAAACATGATTTCAAGCCTTTTTTATGTCGCGATACGATTATGATACTGTTTTTTTAGAAAAAAATGTATCGGAATTATTCCAGAAATCCTTTATTTTATTTAATATTTTGTCAGTAATAACGCTAATATAGCTGAAATAATTCTTGCAAATACAGTGCTCCACCAGATCATTATCTGTCCTCCAAAAAGTGGCGGCAATATGAGCATCAATC
>CAVGHS010000146.1:0-4123 GCA_963629085.1 bacterium | reverse complement strand
CAATATAACACATATTATTATAATTAATATTATACCGAAAGCAATTTTGGGGTTATCAAAATTTAGCATAGCGAAATCCTCATATGTCTAACAAATGTCTGGATTCTAGCACATAGGGGAGTGCGTTGTCAACTTTTGCTACGATACCGGGGGTAAAACCCCGGCGCATAGGAGCGTCCCCTTTGGCATCCGTTGTGCTACAGACTAGATGATAGGGCATATCTCCCCAATTCACGCTCTTATCTTTCCTGGCGACTTCAAACCCGTCACCTTTTCACCCAACCTATTTGCCTGATTTTCAGGATAAGTATCAAAATAAGATTTATGCTGATCTGCGCGCTTCTTTTCAAAATATGGGATCTTTGCCCAGATCATAGAGGGGACGCCAACCGTAAGCAGATATAGTGACCCCCAGATCAGTGACTGGATCGTGTGACCATATTCGTGTACTGCAAACATTTCAGAAAATTCTTTTTCACTGTAATTTCCCTTTTCATTTTCTCATCACGAAATGCATAGTATTGATCTTTGCAATCATAAGAGTAACATTTTCTGTTCTTACGTTCAAATGCATATTTTCTCGCACATTTACACACGCTATCCTATAGAAAAATGACGAAAACATGAAAAAGAGCCAAAAGGGACACTCCATGTGGCAAAAGGAACGTCCCTGTGGCGAGGAGGAGCGAATGCAAGTACAAATGGGGGCGGACAGTCTTTGTCTGCCAAAACCGGTCTATATTATGCAGACGGCGTCTGTGGTTGGAAAATTGGAAGGAGAGGGACCGCTGGGGGATTGCTTTGACATGATCTGTACCGATGACCGCTTTGGCGCCGACTCCTGGGAGCGTGCGGAAAGTGAAATGCAAAAGGAGTCACTGACTCTGGCACTGGGAAAGGCGGATCTGGATGGAGCGCAACTGCGTTATCTTTTTGCAGGCGATCTTCTGGGGCAGACCATCGCATCCTCTTTTGGTTTGATGGAGTTTCAAAGACCCTTTTTCGGTTTGTACGGAGCCTGTTCGACGGTGGGCGAAGCCCTATCCCTTGCAGCCATGAGTGTGGCGGCGGGCTATGCAGATCTGGTGACAGCGGTCACGTCCTCGCACTTTGGTGGGGCAGAGCGGCAATTCCGCTTTCCTATCGAATATGCCAATCAAAGACCGCTTTGTTCGACCTGGACAGTCACGGGCAGTGGTGCCTATATTTTGGGAACTGTCAGATCCGGGGCGAAGATCACAGGTATCACGACAGGAAAGATCATGGATCTGGGCATCCGGGATGCGCAAAATATGGGAGCCGCCATGGCACCCGCGGCATCTGCCCTCATCTTAAATCATATGAAAGATTTTAAGCGGAGTCCCAAAGATTATGATGCTATCATCACAGGCGATCTGGGAAGTGTGGGAAGTGAGATCCTGGCAGAACTTTGCAGTATCGGTGGATGTGACATCACAGACAACCACTATGACTGTGGCATGGAGATCTTTGATGCCGACGAGCAACACACCTGCGCGGGAGGTTCCGGCTGTGGCTGTTCGGCGGTCACGCTGGCATCTTACTTTCTGCCCCGCGTCATATCCGGCAAATGGAAACGGATCTTATTTATCCCGACAGGAGCACTATTATCCCCGGTCAGTTTCAATGAGGGCAACAGTGTGCCGGGCATTGCCCACGGTGTCGTGATCGAACATGAGGAGGTAGCATGATGGATTATGTAAAAGCATTTGTGATCGGTGGGCTGATCTGTGCGCTGGTTCAGATCTTAATGGAAAAAACAAAAATGTTGCCGGGGCGTATCATGGTACTTCTGGTCTGCACAGGAGCACTTTTGGGAGCCATCGGTATCTATGAACCTTTTGTAGAATTTGCGGGCGCGGGCGCATCAGTGCCCCTGCTTGGCTTTGGCAATGTCTTATGGAAAGGCGTCAAAGAAGCCGTAGAGGAACAGGGGTTTTTAGGAACCTTTGCCGGCGGGCTCAAGGCCGGCGCTGTGGGGATTTCGGCAGCACTCATCTTCGGCTATCTGGGGGCTTTGATCTTCCCGCTTAAACGGAAACGATAAAACGCACGGGAAAAGGTATAAAACAGAAAATCCAGGTCATACTATAAATGCCTTGCAAGGAACGAGGTAAATTGTATAAAGGAGAATATCGCGATGAAAAAAGGAAAACTTCTGCTGGTATTGGCACTTTCGGTATTGGCACTCGCTACGTTTGTCGGATGTGGAACCAACAAGAACACAACCGACAATAATAAGAACGAAACGCAGAATGTCAATGATGCGACCGGAGGCAACAAGAAGGACACAAATGACGACACAAAGACAGAGGACAATGGCGGTGGCATCATTGATGATGTTGTCGACGGTGTCGGAGACGGCGTGAAGGACGTGACCGACGGCGTATCTGACGGTGTCAAAGATGTGACCAATGGTGTGGAAAATGCCACAGACAATATGACAGACAGCAATAAAACGACCACACAGAACAATACCAATGCCAATTAAATAAAAAGAAAAGGAACACCGGTCTTTGCAAAGATACGGTGTTCCGCTTGTTTTATTTCTTATTTTCTTTCTTCGGCAAATGCACTTCCGGGATGGCGACATCATCAAAGTGGATGCTTTCATCCTTACTTTTTTCATTTGTCTCCGGGCTGGTCTTATGGGTGTGGATCTCAGGAATGGCAACATCGTCATAGGTCAGATTATAGTCTGCCTGAGATCTTTCTTTTTTATCTGCAACATATTCTTTGAATTTTTCAAACATAAGAAATCTCCTTTTAGACAAAATTGATGAAAAAGGTTATGACCAGACTGTTTAGAAAGTCTGCAAAAAGACTACCGATCAAAGGGATCAAGAGGTAGGCTTTGACGGATGGTACATATTCTTCACAGACTGCCTGCATATTTGCCATGGCATTTGGGGTCGCGCCCATACCAAAACCACAGGTTCCGGCAACCAGCACGGCGGCATCATAATCGCGTCCCATGATGTTGAACTCGATAAAGTAAGTAAAGATGATCATGAGCAGCACCTGGGCTGCCAGTAAGATAACGAGTGGCAGTGCCAAAGAGGCGAGTTCCCAGAGTTTTAAGGTGATCATTGCCATACCAAGGAAAAGGGAAAGGCTGATACCGCCCAGATCGTTGATCTCACCCATGTGGATGGTCGTTACCTTGGTGTATTCGGAAATATTGCGGATAAAGGCTGCAGCAAGCATGGCACCGATATAGATCGGAAAGGTCAATCCGGTCTTGGTCAGCAGCATAGAAAAAATGGTTCCCAGTCCGATCGCCAGGATCAACTGAAAGACAGCTGCCGGATACATATTGGTATGACGCTCGTGCTTTTTCTCATCTTCCACCAAAAGACTGTCATCCTCGGTAGAGACAGTTGCCAAAAGATTGTGTTTTTCAATCAGGCGTTTCCCCAGAGGACCGCCGATCAGGCTGCCAAAGATCAGACCAAAGGTAGCGGCGGCAGTACAGATGGTGGAAGCCCCTGCGATATTAAAATCCTCTAAAACGGGTCCAAAGGCTCCGGCGGTTCCGTGTCCGCCGACCATAGGGATGGATCCGGTACACATACCGATCAAAGGATCCAGTTCCATGAGTTTGGAAAGCCCGACTGCGGTGAAATTCTGTAAGAGGATCAAGGAGATGACAAGACCTAAAAAGATAATGAGGGACTTGCCACCGCTTTTTAAGACTTTTAAGTTTGCCTGAAATCCCACGGAGGTAAAGAAAAAGACCATGCAGACTTCACGCAAAGTGTCATCAAAGGAAAATTCAGCGATCCCGGTCGCATAGCAGATGCAGGTCATGATGGCAAAAAGCAGACCGCCGATGACCGGTGCCGGGATACAGAATTTTTGGAGCAGGTATATTTTTTTGCGTAAAAATTTTCCGAGTAAGAGTACCAGAACAGCCATTGCCAAGGTCTGGTACATATCAAGTTGTATTTTCATGCTGATCCTTTCTCTATTCTGAAGTCGTGAGGTCTATGCCTGCTTCTTCGTAGTATGCTAAGGCTCCTTTATGGAAAGGAACCGGGATGTTCTGTGTCGCGTCTTTTTCATCTAGTTGCAGATCCAGGGAGATCGCATATTGGAGCGTTGC
>CAVGHS010000145.1:0-4186 GCA_963629085.1 bacterium | reverse complement strand
AGACAGGAAATTGGATAAAGATAAACCGGGAGATCAGATCTCATTGGATCTGGGAAAATCCCAATTATTTTCAGTGGTGGATCGATATTCTCATGATGGCAACATTTCATGATAAAAAAATTCTTGTGGGAAATGATTTGATCGATCTTGAAACAGGATCATTTGTTACCAGCCAGACAAAACTTGCTGAGCGGTGGAAAGTAGACCGCCGAACAGTGAAAAGGTACATAGATTTACTACAGAATGCACAGATGATTGTACAGGTCAATGTACACAACAAAACCATCATAAAAGTGCGTAATTACGGCACTTACCAAGGTACAGACGAAAGCATTGCGACGACTAGATGTACAGGTGATGGTACAGGTCAATGTACAGGTCATAGCACAAGTCATGGTACAGGTCATGGTACACAACACAAGAATGAAAAGAATGAAAAGAATATATATAAAGCGCAGGGCGCAGGCGCGCGCGTGATACCACCAACATTTGAGGATGTCAAGAGTTATTGCAAAGAAAATAGCCTTGTTGTTAATCCGGAAGAATTTTTTAAGGCGTATGCACCGGATTGGATGAAAGGTAATGAGTCGATCCGTGATTGGCAATCGTTGTTGAGAGGATGGAATAGACGATTGTTAAAAGAGCAAGATGCAATAGCATCCAGAAAGCCAAAGAACAAGTTTAGAAATTTTAACGAGCGAGAGCATCCAGACAATTACTATGACGATCTGGAACAGGCATTGTTGAGAAAGTAGGTGATAGAGGTGGCGAAATTGTCAAAAGAGACACAGTGGAGAAATGAGGGCATGGCATATGCCTTGAAAATTGCAAAGGAGAGCGGTGTTGATACACTGGAAGAAGAGTTGAAGATGAGGGGGCTGACGGATATTCCCCTTAGGGTAAATAAGCAAAAGGCACAAGAGTTCTGCGATAACGTGAAAGAAAATGTGGTCAACCATGTGTTACTGCTTTCGTTGGTAACGCTTAGGGATGAGTTTGGATTTGGGGAAAAACGTTTAAAACAGTTCCAAGAGAGATTTACAGACAAAGCATCCTGCATCGCAGGGGATTGGACTACATGGGAAGAACAGGTAAAGGTACTTGCCGAAGAAGTCGGCATTGAGTACGTGGAATACATGAAGGATGTAACGGTGAGAGTATGACATATCAAGAATTTTTAGAGACCAAGATAGAACTGGCGCAGGATAGCGGATTTGTTGTTGCGCCGGAGAAGATCAATCAGGTGCTAAAGCCCCATCAGAGGGATGCCGTGGCTTGGGCACTTAAAGGTGGCAGGAGAGCATTGTTTGAGTCTTTTGGACTGGGAAAGACGGTGCAGGAATTGGAGTTTTGCCATCTGGCAGCGGAGCATGAAAAAGGACGAGCCTTGATCGTGTTACCGCTTGGAGTAAAGCAGGAGTTTACCAGGGATGCAGTAGAGATCCTTGGGTATGAGCGACCGACCTATTGCAGGACCATGGATGAGGTCAAGGCTTGTGGCAGTCAGATTGTGCTGACAAATTATGAGCGTGTGCGAGATGGAGATATAGATCCGTCATATTTCGTGGCAACTTCACTGGATGAAGCTAGCGTCCTGCGATCCTTTGGCAGTAAGACCTACCAGACGTTTCTGGATAAGTTCAAGAACGTGCCGTATAAGTTGGTGGCAACGGCTACACCAAGCCCGAACAAGTACAAGGAACTGATCCATTATGCCGGCTATCTGGAGGTCATGGATACGGGGCAGGCATTGACCCGGTTCTTTCAGAGAGACAGTACCAAAGCAAACCATCTGACGCTATACCCAAACATGGAAGATGAGTTTTGGTTGTGGATATCTTCATGGGCTTTATTTATCACAAAGCCGTCGGATCTGAACACAGAGTATTCGGATGAGGGCTATGATCTGCCGCCATTGGAAGTACGTTGGCATGAGATCCCGATCCACTACGGCGATGCCATGGAGAAAGATGGGCAGATGCAACTTTTCCAAGAGGCTGCGGAAGGCTTAAAAGAGGCGGCGCAGGTAAAGCGTGAGAGTATTGATAAGCGTGTGGCGAAGATGAAAGAGATCGTGGATGCATCACCGGAGGACAACTTCTTGTTGTGGCATGATCTGGAGGCAGAGCGGCACGCGATCAAGAAAGCAATGCCGGACGTGGTAGATATTTACGGATCTATGGACTATGACCTAAGGGAAAAGCGGGTGATAGATTTCTCCGAGGGAAAGATGCGGCTGTTTGCGACAAAGAAGTCCTTATCCGGATCTGGATGCAATTTTCAGAGACATTGCCACCGGGAAATTTTTCTGGGGATCGATTATGAATTTAATGATTTTATTCAGGCAGTACATAGGTGCTATCGTTTCCTTCAACAGGATACCGTAGTGATCGACATCATTTACATGGAGAACGAGAAAGCCATCAAAGATGCGCTGATGGAGAAATGGAACAATCACAATCATATGGTGGATAAGATGATCGCCATTGTGAAGAAATATGGACTAAATGCAGCAAATAAGGCTGAGAGGCTGGAAAGGAAGATGGGAGTGGAAGGTACAAGAGAAGAAAGGACAGTGCAGGGAGCACATTATACGGCGGTGTATGGCGACTGTGTGGAAGAGACACGCGCCATGGAAGATAACAGTGTGGATCTGATCCATACATCGATTCCGTTTGGGAATCATTATGAGTATTCGGCAAATTACAACGATTTCGGACACAACCAAGATACAGACCGGTTCTTTGAGCAGATGGACTATCTGACACCGGAACTGCTCCGGGTCTTAAAGCCGGGAAGGGTTGCAGCCATTCATGTCAAAGACAGAGTGCTGTTTGGCAATGCGACCGGGACAGGGATGCCGACGATCGAGCCGTTCCATGCGGTATGCATTGAGCACTATATGAAGCATGGGTTCCAGTATTTCGGGATGATAACGGTGGTAACAGATGTGGTAAGGGAGAACAATCAGACCTACCGCCTTGGCTGGTCGGAGCAGTGTAAGGACGGATCTAAGATGGGTGTGGGATGCCCGGAGTATATTTTGCTATTCCGCAAACTTCCGACAGACAGATCCACGGCATATGCAGATACACCGGTCAAGAAAAGCAAAGAGGACTATACAAGAGCGCAGTGGCAGATTGACGCTCACGCATACTGGAGAAGTTCCGGTGACTGTCTTATTAGCAAAGAAGATTTGCAGGATGCATCGGTTGACACCTTGCAGGCGGTCTACCGGGAATATAGCAGGGACATGGTATATAACTACGATGAACATGTTGCACTTGCCGAAAAGTTAGATACCGAGGGCAGACTGCCGGCAACCTTTATGGTGGTTGCACCGGGATCATGGAACCAGTTGGAAGTATGGGATGACATCAACAGGATGCGGACGCTGAACACTACACAGAGCCGCAGACGTGCACAGATGCATGTATGTCCGTTGCAGTTGGATATTGTGGAGCGCATTATTAACCGCTATAGCAATGAGGGGGATGTGGTCTATGATCCGTTCGGCGGACTGATGACTGTACCGATGACGGCGGTCAAGATGCATCGCTATGGAAAAGGGTGTGAACTTAACCCAGATTATTTTCGGGATGGCGTAGGATACCTGGAAGCAGCAGAGAGCGAGGTTGATATGCCGACACTGTTTGATCTGTTTCCGGAAGCAATGTGAGGAGGAAGCCTATGACATTATTTATGGCGGTAACAAATGATGATTATGAGTTGCCGATAGTCGTCGAGACATCTTGTCAGAAGTTGGCAGATGTGCTCGGCAAGTCCAGATCAACGGTCGCGTCAACGATCAGCCATGGATATGGAGCAGAAGATAAAAGAGCATACCGGGGAGAGAAAAGAAGCCCCATGAAGTATTTGAAGATTGAAGTGGAGGATGAAATGTAAGAGATGAACAGAAAAGATATAACGAAAATGCTGGGAAAGATACTGATCCAGAGCAAGTTTAGTGGGATGGGAAAATATTGGGCGAGCGAAGTCAGTATAGATCCGTTTACGGCGACTGGGAAAGGTGGAAGAGTGGACTTTATGCAGTTTATTCCAGAAAATCAGTATTCGGTCAGTGGATTGGAAAAAGGGATATTTGTTTGCTATGAGATCAAGAGTTGCAAGGAAGATGTTTTTAGTGGAAATGGATTGAATTTCTACGGCGAGAAAAATTATATAG
>CAVGHS010000144.1:2394-4204 GCA_963629085.1 bacterium | reverse complement strand
ATTCTTCTCATAGTATTGCAACAGGAATAAAATCAAAGTGACCAATGTCACTCCCATTCCCAAATAAACGAATCCTTCAAAAATTGCATCCAGTTGATATCCCAGGACAAACATAAGCGTCAGAAGGATTGCAATCACATTTTCATATGCCTTCTTTGCCATTTCGCGCAGAAGTCCATAAAACATAGTTGCCGCCAAAGCAAAATCTATCAAATCTCCCAAAACAAATACTCGATACGAATAGTCTAGTGGAATCCAATTCAAGAATACCTGAAAGAGCATGCCGTTAAACAGTTTATCATAAAACATACCACTAATTTCATGATTACTATATACTTCCATGGCTGATTTCCAATGCTGACTAGCATCAATCCCACTATAATTGATCCACAGATTTGTCCAACCATAATGTCTGTATGTAATATATGCCATGACGCCTAGCAAGCATACGACAAAAAGTATGTCCCATAGATTCCATTCATATTTCTGTATATTTTTCTTATCATGAACCCGAAGCATTATAACAATTGCCAAGATTCCCATCCCGATTCCCAGTGTCCAGGTTGTGATCGGAATGTGACATATATTTATAACTGCCGCCACCAGGCACTGATAGCAGGTTAATAATAAAAAGGTAGCAGGTAACCAGCCCAATAGAGGCACAGTGCGATCTGTCTTTTTATATAATAAAATCTCTATATATGCACTTACAAATGCTACACAATAAAATATTGCGCCTAAAATTGATACGTTCAATACATACCTCTTTCTACAATTGTCCCAATAACATTACAAGACGTACAATCACTTCATCTATTCCTTTTTGTCGGTAACGCTTACCATAAAAGATCTTTTTCAAATAATTTCCCGGATGAAAGCCCTCAAGCGATAACATATCCGCTTCTTTTTTATCCTGTCCATCCAATCGATCCCCATAAAAATCGTTGAATTCAACAATTTGCTCATGGATTTTTCTGAAATAGCCATTGACTACAAAGTATTTAAGCCTCCAGACCATAAGGGAAATAAAACTTTGTTCATTTCCACTTGTGGTAGCCTTATGACGCCGATACTTCACTGTGACTCTTTCATCATAAACAACTTGTCCCAGACCTGCGCATAACATATACATCCACCAATCATGTCCTGTTGACTTCATAGGATGTACCGCTTTCGTCATATCTCTTGCACATTTATTGAATAAAATATTAAATCCCAGTGGCAAACACTCCATCATGGCATTGCGAAAACTAATCTGTGGATTATCCTTTTTTCTATGTGCAATGAAATTTAATTCATCATCATAAAAATCAAAGTTAGAAAAATAGAGCACCGGCTTATTTTCATCCGTTTTATCAAGAAGTTCTATTGCCCACGCGATTTTGTCAGGCAACCACACATCATCCTGATCTGCAAATGCATAATAATCCGCTTCGTCTGTCTTATCAATCAGTTCAAAGAAACTCTGCGCAAACCCTACATTTTTGCCTTTTATCAACTTAATATATCCCTGTTGTTGGTACCGGCTTAAGATCTCATAGGTTCTATCTGTGGATCCATCATCGCGTACTAGGATATCAATGTTCTGATAGGACTGTCCTAAAATACTGTCTAACTGTTCTTTGACATACTTCTCTCCATTATATGTGGATAAGAGAACGATCACTTTCTTACTCATAATTTCTACTCCTATATGGCAAAACAGTTTATCATGGAATAATAATTGACAAACATTACAAACGCCACTGCTACCGGTAATATCTTCTTTCTATTATTTTCAACATGGATTCCTTTCAGCCCCGTACACACC
>CAVGHS010000144.1:0-2384 GCA_963629085.1 bacterium | reverse complement strand
GATCAGTATGACTCCCGGTAAAAAATATCGTCCTTGAATCCCCTCAATGAGCATCGAAGTATTGGGCGTATAATCAAGCAAGAGTCCTGCTGCGCAAAAGGCAAACGTAACCAATGCCATTAAACTTCCCCATATCATTTCACGTTTTCCAAACAATCGGCTTCCCTCTTCATTCTCCGCACAGATAGCCCAAAGTACCAGTAACAAGTTCATGACTAGCACGTATGTTGGTAAACTAAACTGGATCCAGCCCATATGAGAGGAAATCATACCACTAAAATAGAAATCCAGTTTTTCCAAAAAAGTATTAACCAAAATAAAGATCAGTGTCTTCGGACTGTGTAAAAAGTCCGATAATGAATAACTATATGCACCCGCCCATGTAAGATAATTTTCGGCACCGCCTACTGTACGAGAAGTATTTGGAACAAAACGACCTGTGATCTGATTCCAAAACATGAGACATACGAGTCCTATGCATCCTAATACAATCCATCCTCTATACTTCTTGAGTAATTTCCTATATGCCATATCTCGCCGGTTAAAGAGAATTGGAATAAGGGCAAATACTGCATAAGTTCCCCCTTTCACACGACATACCACAAATACTGCTATAAGATATAGGATCACATCACAAATTCTCAATTTACGTTTTTCGCTACACCAACAAATACCAATAGCAAAAAGCAGCATTGACGCACTCAGAATCAGATTATCGTGTGAATATGAATTGACCTGCTGCTGCACCATCGGCAAAAAGGCTACTGCAAATAAAACTTTTTTTCCTACAGGTATCACCTTAATCGCATATGCCATAGCCAATACAAAGAAGACTGTATTAAACAGCCGTCCCATCATTAGTGTCCAAAAAGCATTCATATGCAATATACGAGCAAGCACAATCCCCAGCGCAGGAATGGTCGCAGTCCAATGCGGATTGTATAAATTGTCCGTAGAAAATACTGCATCTACATATTGATCGTTATCTCCAACACTATCAAAAGCACTTGTATAATATACATTGCTATGTTCACGGCTAAGGACAGATGTGATTTCATAGTCTTTCTCTGTTTCTCTACACTGTACCCATGTGTTTTGTCCCTGTTTTCCCATCAAAACACTCGCCACATAATACGATGAATATATATGCTGCTGATCATCCGGCGTCACTCCTATTGGTATCACAAAATCAAATACCAGACCGACAACCAGCCCCAAAACAATATATATTTTAGGCAGAGACATCCTGTCCTTGCGCATCTGGAGCACCCATATGAAATTAAATACCAACATCAAAACCGGTAAGATAAATTGCATTGCAATAATATATAAATCCCAGAAACCATATTCATATTGGCGTACAAAAACCACCACCGTCAGCAATAACATGGCAAGTTGACACAATCCCCATGCTGTTCCGTGATCCTCATATATATAGCCCTTACGAATGGCTTGGAGACAATATATCATATACAAAACAATAAGAACCGCGTACAAGGCACACATCCATTTCAAAAATGCCATATAGGTCGGTATCTCATATCCAACCAAAATCGTTGGTTGGAAAGAAAGGACAAACTCGCTATCTCCCATCCCCGTAGTTGTAATCACGATATCATATACTTCATTTTCAGAGGTGCTCCGGCTCGAAAAATCAATCTTAAAGGTCGTTGTCCCATTTTTGTCAAGTCCCAAAGTCTGCTGTCCCAAAATATTGCCATCTTGGTCTTGAATGCATACAGTAGCATCAAATGATGTTTCAATATCATCATATTCCATTTTTAAATGGAGAGAGTCCATATTTTCTTTTGATGCCTCGAACTGTAAGACGGCTTGTCCTATATCAGATACTTGATATCTTTCTATTGAAGTATCATAACCTTCACTCTGACTTCCATCGACATCTTCTTCTATAAATGCCGCATTGGGTTTTGTTGCACAAACATACATAGGTAGGGTAAAGCAAATGAGGGATAGTATCCCCGCCATCCAGAAACGATGCTTTTTCAATTTCTCTTTTATCATCTAACTATCCTCTCTTAACTTCACTGTTTCTTTCCATTGTCTTGTATTTGCGTGTAAAAGTCAAGGAAATGGGGGCATCCCCTCTTATCCCTGAATGAAAAAAATGAAATTTTACTGACAACTACCTTGACAATCATCACCAGACACATTATATACAAAATACATCTATCTCATCTTCGATAATCAAGGGCGCTACATTATCGAATCTGATCGTATCACTGAGTTACACGAGCACTTATCCAGAAGTGATGTCACGCTTATACAAAAATAGGACGTAGTAAACTACGTCCTATTTGCCTAATACATCACCCGATTATACTCCACCAACTCCATCTTTCCATGGCTGATCTTGATCACCG
>CAVGHS010000143.1:0-4226 GCA_963629085.1 bacterium | reverse complement strand
CCCTTAAAGCCCGTATGTCCGGTAACGAGTACCTTTTTATCTTTAAACCAATTTAAATCCAATTTCATAACCTACTTCTCCCAAACCATCCAAGGAGCAGTGCCATCTGCAATCATCTTGTCAAGTTCTTCCATTTCACGTTTGGTATCCATACACTGCCAGAAACCATTATATTTGTAGGCAACGAGTTGTCCTTCTCTTGCGAGTGTGCGCAAAGGAGTCTGCTCGAATACAGTGTCATCGCCATCAATGTAGTTAAATACTTCCGGCTCCAAGACCATATATCCGGCATTGATGCGAGATACGTCGGCTTCTGACTTTTCGCGGAATGACTTGACAGACATGGTTTCCTTATCAATATCTAAGACACCAAAACGCTGGCTGACCCGAACGGCAGTCATGGTGGCAAGTTTGCCCTTTTCCTGATGATATTTCAGCAATTCCTGAATGTTGATATCAGATACGCCGTCTCCGTAGGTAAGCATAAATGGTTCGTCTCCGACATACTTCTGGATACGTTTTACGCGTCCGCCGGTCATGGTATTAAGTCCGGTGTCGACGATCGTGACCTTCCACGGTTCGGCAACATTACTATGTATCTCTGTGACACCACCGTTTGTAAAATCAAACGTGATATCGCTGTTGTGCAGATAGTAATCTGAGAACCATTCTTTGATGACATGCTGCTTATATCCCGCACAGATGATAAATTCATTAAATCCGTAGTAGGAGTATTCTTTCATGATGTGCCAAAGGATTGGTTTTCCTCCTATTTCGACCATTGGCTTTGGGCGCAAATGGCTTTCTTCGCTGATGCGCGTGCCTAAGCCACCAGCCAGTAAAACTACCTTCATAACATATCCTCTTAATCTTTCTTGTGTAATGTGACCTCATTGAAAACCAATAAGGTCATTCCTACTATACTCCTATTGTCGGATTTTGTCTAGTTTGTAAAAAATCAGATGTCAAAGATTTCTCCATGACATCTGATTTCTTGTATAATCATATGCTATCTGATGGTTTTTGCAAGCGCCAACGTTTTTTCGTCAATACCCGATTGTAAAACTTCTGTATCGGATTTTCCATCTCGAAGCAATTGAATGGCTTTAACCAGATCATTTTGACCCTCGAATCGTCCTTCTTTACGTCCTTCTTTACGTCCTTCTAAGCGCCCCTCACGCAGGCCTTCCAATCGTCCCCTATTTTCGAGTCTTTCAGCAACATCACACATGTTTGTCACATCCTTTCCCTCACATGATAAAATTTTCTCATATCTATTGTCCCCAGTCATTACGGAAAGTAATTTTAATACCTCATCTACATGCTTTATTATTTTACGATCATTCGGCACATAGTTTGCATTTTTTCTTTTCTCACAGAAAAATCTTGCAACAATTCCAAAATCACTTTGAAACATATCAATCTGTTCATCCGTTAGCCATGCTACATTAACTACATGTATTTTATAGTCATTTACATATTGATCGAGTCCTTCCGGAATATCTAGTAATTCTTTTAGGCTGGTCGGTTCATCCCATTTCTTTTGTGTGCCAAAATACAAGACCAACGTTACAACCGGTATTGGCACTATCGGCATCGTAGTGATTTGGCTTCTGTAAGAGACACCATCATAACCAATAACCCTTAATGGCATATATTTTTCTATCTTAGTCTGGTTTTCAATGCCGCAGATAGAGAGCGCCACATTCTGTTCTTTCCATATTTTAGAGATATCTCTTTCCAGTTCATGCAAGGCTGAATCTGCAGCCCGATACTGCGAATGCACTCCTGTATCTTGCAGTGACATTGGTTGTATTCTTTGTTTTCCATTGAAAATAATGGTGTTGAAGATATCTGCAAACACGTCGTTGTAGTCTTCAAGTATCTTTTCAGTTAAATCTTTTTCACCCATTTTACTCCCCCCTTATTTTGTTGTTATCAGTATTGTAGCATGGACTGTCAAATTACTACAACCCGAAAATTATATCATTTCCACAATTTTTCTTTTCTGCTCCATTCTTGGATGAACATAGCGATCCATGGTAATTTTTATAGAACTATGTCCAAGGATTTCACTGATGCATTTATAATCACCTCCGTTTTCAACACATCTTGTAGCGAATGTGTGTCTCAAGCAGTGAAAATTGCGATAGGAAATTCCTAACTTTTCCAAGACTCTTTCATAAATCCTGCGATATTGTCTTGGCTCCAATGGTACTTGGGTGCCACTCAGGAAGTATGCATTTTCCTCTAGGGAGCAATCCCTCATCTGTTGCAGCAACTGAAAAATATGGCTAGAAAGCGGAACCAGGCGATTGGAGGAAAGCGACTTGGGCGGCGTGATAACCACCTTCGTGTGCGGTATGCTTTCCTTATTATATACGCGCTGCAACGTTTTGGTAATATAAACCACCTGATTTTCCATGTCAATGTCTTTCCATTGCAAAGCACAAATCTCACCAATACGCAGACCACTGCTCAAGCACAAGGCAATACCAACAACTTGCGGTGTCGGATTTTTTCTGGCGTAATCCAAGATCTTCTGTTGCTCCACATACGAAAAAATATATTCATCCTGAAGATCTATATTACGCTTTTTATTTGGAGCAATATAAATATGAACTTTAAATTGTGCCAGATATTCCTTGCGCACCGCATAGTTGAGTGTTTGTTTTACCAGTACGATCCAGTTTTGTATTACACTGTTTTTTCTTGGTTTCCCATCATTTGATGGCATTTCTTGCCATTGAAATGTACAATTTTGCAACACATTTTCTGTAATCTCTGCTATTTCATATTTTCCCAACATCGGTAGAATATAGGCACGCATTTCATATGCGTACAACGCGTAGGTTGATTCTTTCACATAGTGTTTCTTTTCTTCCAGCCATTCCTCGACCAGTTCCTTATACTTCATGTTTCCAATTCCTCCTGAGAAATATATTTTTCTTCATTATAAAATCCTGTCCTTATTGGTTTTCAATGAGGATAGTTTACCCTGAAAGAGAGAAATTATGATTAATTTTAATATACCGCCTCATGTGGGAGACGAAGAGAAGTGTATTGCCGAGGCGATTGGCAATCATAAAATATGCGGTGATGGGCCTTTTTGCAAGAGATGTGCAAAGTGGTTTGAAGATACTACAGGAACAGAAAAGGCGTTACTGACGACTTCTTGTACACATGCGACGGAGATGGCAGCAATTCTGGCGGATATTCAGCCGGGGGATGAAGTCATTATGCCGTCGTATACTTTTGTATCGACAGCAGATGCCTTTGTTTTGCGTGGTGCCAGGGTCAAATTCGTAGATATCCGTCCGGATACGATGAATATAGATGAAAAGTTGATTGAGGATGCAATTACCAAAAAGACCAGGGCAATCGTGCCGGTTCATTATGCGGGAGTTTCCTGTGAGATGGATACGATCATGGATATTGCACGCAGACATAACCTTCTGGTTGTTGAGGATGCAGCACAGGGTGTTATGAGTACATATAAGGGAAAAGCACTCGGTACAATAGGCGACTTCGGATGTTATAGTTTCCATGAAACAAAGAATTATAGCATGGGCGAAGGCGGACTTTTACTGATTAAAAATCCGGATTACATTGACCGGGCAGAAATTGTCCGTGAAAAGGGTACGAACCGAAGCAAGTTTTTCCGTGGTCAGATTGATAAATATACATGGGTTGATGCCGGCTCGTCTTATTTGCCGAGTGAACTGAATGCGGCATATCTCTGGGCACAACTAGAGAAAGCGCAGGAGATTTATGATGATCGCATGAATAGTTGGAACCAGTATTATGAAATGCTGAAGCCGTTGGCAGAGGCAGGATATATTGAGTTGCCATATGTTCCGGAGGAATGTGTGCATAATGCCCATATGTTCTATATCAAGGCAAAGGATCTGGAAGAGAGAACAAAACTGATCGAGTATTTGAAAAGCCATGGTGTTGGAGCAGTGTTCCATTATATTCCGCTGCATAGCGCACCGGCAGGCAGAAGATTTGGAAAGTTCGTGGGACAAGATAAGTACACGACCAAGGAAAGTGAAAGATTGGTTCGATTGCCGATGTATTATGGACTTAAGGATATAGAGATTGACTTGGTAGTCGAATTTATAAAGAAATTTTATAAATAATGTGGTATGAAAAATGACAAATAAAAAAATCGCAATTATAGGGGCTTCGTATTTGCAGGAGCCCCTAATTAGTAAGGCAAAAGA
>CAVGHS010000142.1:0-4233 GCA_963629085.1 bacterium | reverse complement strand
AGGTTGTACGTCTCCCTATATATGGGAATGACCGAACCCTAGAGCCTTTTTATTACGGGGAGGTATTATACTTATGAAAACAGCAATTTTAGTAGATGGGGGATTCTATCGACGACGTGCACAAGCAGTTTTTGGCGATACCACTGCTTCGCAACGTGCTAATGAATTATCAGATTATTGTAAGAGACATCTCAACACCCATGGTGAAAATTCTGAATTATATCGTATTTTCTATTATGATTGTCCACCGTCATCAAAAAGGATCTATCATCCTTTTCTAAAAAATCAAATAGATCTTGGCAAAACAGATTTATACGAATGGACAACACAATTTTTCAATGAATTAAAGAGAAAAAGAAAATTTGCAATACGACTGGGTAAATTAGCCGAAGAACAGGCTCACTATACGATCAATCCAGCAGTTGTGAAAAAATTATGCAATGGTACGATCACCTTCTCCGATTTAACAGAACATGATTTCTGTCTCCAAATTGACCAAAAAGGTGTCGACATGAAAATTAGACTTGATATTGCATCTTTAGCATACAAGAAACAAGTTGACCAAATCGTCCTTATTTCAGGAGATAGTGATTTTGTATCTGCTGCAAAACTTGCACGACGAGAAGGTATTGATTTTGTATTGGATCCCCTTGGTGCCCCAATCAAGCCTGATCTGTTTGAACATATTGATGCCCTCAGAACATGTGACAAAGCATACACTGTTCACACCAAAAGATAATATAATTATTCTGTAGATATGTTATAGAAAAAGCCCCGAAACCCTGTATTTTCAAGGTTTCGAGGCTTTTTCATACATACGTCTCATATGTTGTTAGTGCCGGCGGTGGGAAGTTTACCTTTTTCTGAAAAATCCAGTAAAATCAAGGCTTTTCGCCGTTTTTCATGAGCCGTTTTTTACAAAATAGGGCAAAAATGGGGCAAACTGCATCAAAAAGAGCACCCCACGACAAGGTGCTCCTCTTTAGGTATATATTTGAATACATCAGATTATATCACACTTAGCGATAAAATCAACAAGATAGTTCTCGCTTTATTGCATCCTGCAACAACCGTGAAAAATTTATTCCTGCTTTTTCTGCCTGTGCATTCAAGTAATATGGTATCGTACAGTTTTTCTTTACTGTACGATTATCATGTTTCTTTCTGTACTCTTCAAAATCAATATCGATAAGTGCCTCCTGATCTCCCAACTCCTTTTCATATGTCCGTGAAAAAGGTTCTGGTAACTGCTCTCCCTCATCTTCCATTTCTATACCAAGAATTCCAATAGCATCTCTTGCCATAAAAATAGCATCTTCCAGTGTTTCTCCTTCTGTATTTGCGTCGAAATCTGGTATAGTAACAAAATATCCATTGGCTTCTTTTGATAATATAACCGGATATACTACAGCCATTTTCTCCTACCTCCTGTGATTGCTCTCCTTTTAACAATATACTTAATTAGGATTCTGTAAGAACAGGGGTTTTATACCCCTGCCCTTCTCTGTATTTATATTATACGCATTAAATACGCATTTGTCAACAATTTTATACGCATCTAATACGTATTTTTATTATCCCATCATATTTTTACGTGTTATACGTGTTATTTTGTTGACATCACGTATTATACGTGTTATTATATCATTGTAAGGAGGAAACAATACAAATGAGATTTCGAGAGATTGAAAAAATCGTCCTCGATGATGGATGGGAATTGGTCGATGTGAAAGGCTCACATCATCAATACAAACACTCTACCAAATCTGGTAAGGTTACCATCCCAAATCACCGCGGTGACATTCCTCAAAGGGTTGTCAACTCCATACTAAAACAGGCAGGTCTTAAATAGACCTGCCAACCAAAAAGAAAGGGGCTTTCATTATGAATTACATTTATCCTGCTGTATTTTACCCAGAAGATGACGGTCGTTTTTCTGTGATTATTCCAGACTTAAATGATCTAGCCACATTTGGCGATAACCTTGCCGATGCATTTGCCATGGCGCAGGAAGCATGCGGTCAATATTTATTTACCTCTTTGCGCGACGGAGATCCCCTCCCACCAGCATCTTCACTGACTGATGTAGAAAAAGATGAGGATGCAGCATTTGTCAATCTGGTATGTGTTGATCTCGACGAATACGCTCGCGCTTATGATGATAAGGCAGTTAAGAAAACACTTACTATCCCTGCCTGGCTCAATACGGCTTGTGAAAATTCCGGTATCAATTATTCTAAGGTTCTCAAAGAGGCTCTTATCTCCAAGTTACAGGCACAATCATAAATCATTTCAGGCGGCATCTATTATGCGGATGCCGCTTTTTTTCATGCAAAAAGAGAGAGCCGAAGCCCTCTCATACCAACTATGCCGCAATCAATCTTCCCTGCTTTAACAGTGTCAGCATTGTCACATTCTGGGTATATGTCCCGGCATATCCGCCGATACCATTTGCCGCCGCGATCTGCTTGCGGTGTGCCATGGAATAATCCACACCAAGCGACTTCAATGCCTCTGTGATGGAATTACTTCCGCCGGTGTATGCCGGGTAGTAATTGACCGCAGGAGTCGCTGGAGCAACTGATCCGCCACTGGTAATGCATCCGTCATTTACCCATCCAGTACCGCCGTTGATCAGATAGGGATTTGCTCTTCCTGCAAGTACCTTTGTGATCGTTCCTGATGTCACCTTCGGGTTAAGCGGTGTAGTGGATGCCGCTGTACTGTAGATCTTGTTAAAAGATACCACCTCACCAACACCATGCCCTGCCTCCACTGTCGGAGTTGATGCAGGTGTTGCAACCGGTGTCTGTACCGGTGCTGACGAGCCGGCAAGTGAAATAATACCGTCTGCGATTGCCTGTGCCATCTTATCTGCATTGTAAAGATCTGCATCGTCCTTGTCATCTACAAAGCAACATTCTACCAGAACGGCAGGTGCTTTCGTATTTCTAAGAACATACAACTGCGAATCTGTCTTGATGTGATCCGGGATAGCATCGTCACGGATACGGAAACCGAGATCTCCGATCTTTTCCACAATAGCCTTACCATAGGCAATAGCAGTCTTGTTGCTCTCTGAAATATTGTAAACAAATACCTCTGTACCACCGATACTACCATCTCCGACATAATCATTTCTACCACTGTTCAGGTGGATGCTGACATCAAGATCTGCATCATGGGAATTACATTTTTCCACAATCCTTTTCAGAACATCGCTCTGACTTGTTCCATCGTCAACCGTACAGTCAAAGACCTCATGTCCTGCTGCACGGAGTAACTGGATTACCTTATTCTTGATAATACGATTCTCTCTGGATTCATCTAAAATCCCCTTTGCTCCACAAGCAATTTTACCTTCCGGGTTATGTCCCGCGTGTACGTTAATTCTCATTCTTCTTCCTCCTGTTCATTACATGTTACTTCTGGGATGCCAACAATCGACGTTAGGATCGATACAATCCCCGCCAAAGCCGCTGTGCCGACTACTGTTTTCCAGTCAACTTGTGAAATAGTTGCCGCCGCCGGTAAAAGCGCAAGCGCCGTCTGCGCCATTGTCTTGGTCGCTCTCACTCCTGCTGCAACAAGCCACTGCTTGGTATTCACCGATGCCTTAAACACACAATTCTTCATGTTCCTCACTCCTTTCTCATCCGCTTATTCCAATATATGCTAGAAATGCACCTATGATTGCCGCCACGATCAGTTGGGCTACATATGTAAGGATGTTGTCAACCTTTTTAGCCTTGTCCTTTGCCGGTGCCTGTTCCAACTCAATCAACTTATTGGCTATCTGATCCTGCTTGGATCGATAATCAATCTGCTCCTTTGCCATCTGTTCCACGGACATAGCCAACTTTTGAACCGACAAAGTCAGATTTTCGATGCGATCCGTCTTTTCCTCTAGGTCATCTATGCGATGGTTGGAAACCTTGATCTTTTCTTCCAAGACAGACACTCTTGCTGTTAATTCCTCTGCCATTTGAACTCTCCTTTCGTAAATCTTATCTATCAGTTCAAACCCATTTAATAGGTAATTATTTTTTCATCGACTGCTCTATCCCACTTCACTAAACATAAAGATGGATTCTCTGTCTATCTCAAATTGTAGCAGTACATATACCAATTTAAAGGAAGTGGCTGCCAGCACTTCCACAAAAACAATCGAGGTAACTGTTCCATTGCCTCTTTCGAGGTAATGCCTACGTGACTACCCAGATAGTCAACGAT
>CAVGHS010000141.1:0-4262 GCA_963629085.1 bacterium | reverse complement strand
AAAAGAGCACGGCTGCCACCACAAGGGACAGACCAAAGACAGCCATATACTTTTTACGTTCCCTGCCCTCGGTAGACAAGATCTTATACATGAGCAAGACTAAAATGATATTAAAAAACATAAAGACATAGCCTTGATGCACCATAACGCCAAGGGCTGATATCGGGATCAAGAGCCACTCTGCCTTGCCCCGGATCAAAAGCACAACCCCAAGAATACTTAAAAATACGCAATAAATATCCAGTCTGCCAAAATTGTAATGGCTGGCAAACATAGGCACGGTAAAGATCGTAAAAAAGAGCATGATGTAGCGCATGGCATCCACATACTCTGCTCTTGCCTTTTTTAAACACAGGACAAAAAAGCCCAGAACCGCAGCATAAAAAAGCAGGGTAATGACAAGCGTATAGCCCACGCACGCCTGATAGTTCATCATGTTGACCGGCAGGATCTTATCCAATCCCTGATAAATGCTTCCGACCAAACCTCTGGAAATAAAGCCATATTTATAGGAAAACGCCATCATCGTCCCATTGATGCGGTGCACCCACGCCTCATAATAGCGTAGGAAGAGAATGGCTCCGAACAGGATCTCTACCAGCACAAATTCTTTTATTTTTTTATTCTTCTCTGCTATTTCCATCTTTTATCCTCTACCCCGGTAACTGCATCCCCAGGATCTCCATGACCAGTGTCCTGAGTTTTGATGTTGCTCCGGATATGATCACATCATAAAAAGGCATCAAAAACATTGGGTACAAAAGCACGATCCACGGCACAGGGATCGTCGCCTTGATCTTTTCCTTTGTCGTCTCCAACTGGTCTGCGACAGCCCCATCCTGCATGACCATAAAGATCATGACCATCAGAATATAATAAGTAAAGGTCGTAAACGCATAACGCCCGTAATCTACCTTGAGCAGATACTGTGGCAGGATGGTACAGGCACCAAGCAAAAACGCTGCGTGCGCCCATTTGTTCTGCCCGCTCTCGCTCCGTTTAAACAAACCTTTGAAAAAATGGATGACGATCGGCAGGTATGGTGCATACAAGACCAGAAAAGCAGGAAACTCCGTCCGGTTCAAGGCGTGATACCTCGCCTCGGACTCGTAGACATCTTTTCCCAGGATCTCATGCTGGATGATCGATTTATTGTAGCCTTTGCCATTTTCCGAAAGTGCTTTTGCCGCCGCAACCACCTCTTTATAAATAGAGGCTCCGTTTCCGTGACTGAAAAATTCAAAATACAAAAACAATGCCGAGATCGTCAGGAAAAAGCCTGCAAACAGGAGCACATACTTCTTTCGCCGCTTTCCCTCTACGGTCAGTATCTTGTAAAAAAGCGGCACCAGGATCAGATTGGCATTGGTAAAGACAAAGCCCTGATGAATGCACATACAAAGAATACCGATCGGCAGGATGATCCACTCCGCCTTCTCATCGATCAGCGCAAACAGGCAGAGGAAGGTCAGGATATAGAGATAAACATCTAGTCTGCCAAACATTTCCTCCGACCAGAACATAGGGAAGAAATAGATGGCACAGGCGATCGCCATATAATACATATTGTGCCTGTGCTCTGCCTTGACCTTTTTTAAGCATTTTGCCAAAAGCAGGATGACCAGCAGGCTAAAGAGCCAGGTGATCCCCCAGTTGAACCAGTAGACTGCCTCATAAGTCATCAGATCCAGTGGCAGGATCTTGTCTAAGCCCGCCCAGATCGTCCCCAGCATACCGCGGGAAATAAAGCCATACTTATAAGACATGGCAAAAAGCGTCGTATTGTATTCCGTCATGGTGTGCTTAAAATAGCGCAGATAATAGAATACTGCAAAAGCAAGCATTGCCCAGATAAACTGTCTATATCTTTTTTTCTCAACTGCATCCAAGTGTTCTGTCATTTTTACCTCGATATATCTACCATAAATTCAAAAATGTCTCGTTGATCGGATTGCTGATGCCACGCAGCAGTCCATTGATATGTACATCCCAGAACGGGGTCAAAAGCGCCGGTAGCAAAAGCAAGAGGATGGCAAACGGATATTTTTCTCTGACCTCGCTAAAAAGCCCGGTCAGCTCCTCCGCCACGATCCGATCTCCCATGGCAACCAGTGCCAGAAAGATCATGCAATAATAAGAGATCAGGGCAAAGACCCAACGTGCATAGTCACACTTCATCAAAAAGAGGGGCAAGAGCGTGCCTGCGGCAATGGCAAGAAAACCGTATTTGAGCCGGTCTGTCTTTCCTTGAGCCCGCCTCAAGATCCGCTGAAACAGTTTTACCAGCAGAACAATATAAGGCGAGATAATGGCAATAAAAAACGGAATTTCGATCCAGTTCATCACGCGGTAAGGATACTCCACATCAGACAGGTCGATTCCCAAGATCTCATGATCGATCAGGGTATCATGGTAGGTCATGCCGTTAAAAGGCTTTGTCATCGCCTTGGCATTGGCAATGATCTCATCCACATAGCGTGCCCCATCCGTATGGCTGAAAAACTCAAACCACAAGAAAAGTGCGGAACAAGCAATCAGGCTGACCAGCAAAATGCCACCATAATAGATGCGTGCCTTTTTTTCCTTTTCCGACAGAAACCGATAGACCAAAAGGGCAAGCAGGATATTGTAAAACATAAAGACATAGCCCTGATGGTACATGACACAGATCACGGAAAGTGGCACGATCAGCCATTCTGCTTTTTTTGCAATGATACACATGGTTCCGATAACGGTCAGTGCCATCAGATAGAGATCCAGTCGTCCAAAATTGCGCTTGTAGGCAAACATGGAAACGACAAAGACGGCATAAAAGAGGATCAGATACTGGAATCTTCCCAGATACTTTTCCTGACACCGCTTCATGCACTGATAACAAAATGCAAAGAACAGCACATAAAAAGCCAAAGTCACGATCAGGGTATAGTTCAACACCATATCATAGTCGATCATATTGACCGACAGAATGCTGTCGATCCACTGGTAGATCGTGCCTGCCAGCCCTCTGGAGATAAAACCATATTTATAAGAAAATGCCAGGATCGTCGAATTATAAGGCAGCACCCTCTCGTCATAATCTAAAAAGAAGATGGCGCAGGATAAAAGGATCAGCATCCACATAAATCGGCGGATCTGTGTTCTTTTTGGCATCTGTTTGCTTGTTTTTTCTACTTCCATACTAAGCACTCCATATATGCATACTTTTTATATAAACCCCTTATGTGGCTAAATCCACACGCTAGCCATGCCATTTTTTATGAAACAGGCGGTCTCCCTCATTCATGATCCACACGACCAGCAGGGAGACGGCAACATGCAGGCACCAGACCGTCAGACTGCTGTAATTTAAGTCCAGATGGCACAGGCGGTTGATAAGTTCCATCCCAAGATCGGTCGCCATGTTCCATAAAAAGATCGGCATACAGACATTGCCCAGCCAGACAAAAGGCTTTGCCCCAAAGATCTTTCGCAGGATATCCACCTGACATACCAGATAGATCAGACTTGTCCACACAAAAGCACTGACATACCACAAAGTCCGCAAACTCTCATGACTTTCTGCCAACACCAGACTACCGATCAATACCACGGCTGCCAGAATACAGGAAAGCGTCTTGCCCTGCCCCCTCATCTTTTCTATGATCTGTGCCAGTATAATACCGGCAAAAAAACTAAAATAGCCTCTGCCACTGGTACAATACAAAAGTGGCAGTCCCAGGGGATGGATCATCAGAAAGATGCCCAAAGCCATCATGGCGATATAAGATAGATTCTGCCACAAACGCCCTCTGACATAGCGTGTCAGCAGATAGTATAAGGCATAACAGACAAAGAAAACACTGACAAACCAACTCGGTCCGTTGACCGCCAGCGTATCATTGTCCGAGATCCAGCCGGTCTGCAATCCCAGCAGCGACGCAATCAGTGCCTTGATGGAATTGCGGGTTTCGGCTCCATCCGGATGCAGGATATAGACACCATAGATGGCATAGCCGACTTTCTGCAAAAGCCATGTCACCAAAGCGGATGCTATCATCATCGGATAGATCTTTTTCATCTTTGGCAGGATAAAACTGCCCAGCGTCAAGTTTCCCTCGGACAAGCGCGTCTGGTAGGACCAGTACAAGAGCAGACCACTGAGCATAAAAAAGATCTCTGACATGCAGACACTGTAGCGTGCCAAAAATCCCATGACTGCCGCCTGTATAGGAAAACGCTCCGGCATGGTGCCAAACAATTCTGTATAGTGAAAGATATAGGCG
>CAVGHS010000140.1:0-4268 GCA_963629085.1 bacterium | reverse complement strand
CTATACGCCGGATCAGGTGCTCGTCTATGAGGTCTTTGCGGCAGTGCCCTTTTCTGATGAACACCTGATGATCGCTTATAACTATAGCAAGGCGAGCGGTGTGGAAAAATTCGTAGAGGATGTCTATGCGGCGGGCGGAGTCTATGCAGAGGATGCATCCGTATCGGGGCAGGATAAACTGCTGACCCTATCGACCTGTATGAACAATGCGCCTACCAAGCGTTATCTGGTGGTTGCTAGGCTAGTAGAAGATTAAGAGGGTATCTTGTCAGTTTCTCTGCCTTCGGACAGAGAGGATGACTGATATACATGCCTGATAGGACGTACCATGGTGGTACGGACAAGGGCGCATAAAAAATAAAGGAGGAGAAAAGGCGATGAAGAAAGTTGTATCTGTAGTAGCAGCACTTGTTATGTGTCTGGCTATGAGCGTAACTTGTTTCGCAGCAAGCCCTGTAAAGGTTACTGCTAAGTCTTCTAATGTTACTGTTGATGAAGTTTCAACAGAGCAGGCTACAGCAATCAAGGCAATTGCTGAAAATAAGGAAAGCCTAAAGGCTGTCCTTGGGAACAAGTTTACAGAGGCAGCAACTGTAGTATCTTACTTCGATCTTGAAGGAACAGCCGGAGAAGTTGAATTAAACGTAACCGGTATTGCTTCTGGTGATTCTGTAGTAGTTCTTCACTGGGTAAATGGCGATATGACCGCAGCACCTGAAGTACTTTCTGCAACTGCTGGTGATGGAACAATCACGTTCAACGTATCTAGCTTTTCACCATTTGCTATTGTTAAGCTTGCTTCTGCAACAGGATCTGCTTCACCTAAGACTGGCGAGACAACCATGGCAGTTATGGCACTTATGCTCATCTCTGCTGCTGGTATCCTTGTTCTTAATAGAAAGAAGATCGCATAGTTGACGCGTAGCAAAGGGAGGAGAGGACAAAGTCCTCTTCTCATCCGATGGTATGTTAGGACGTATCATGAGATGAGCAGAGGAAATAAAGGAGATGCATAGATGAAGAAAAAGGAAGTCGTGATCGCGGTCATTGTCTTTATCGTGGTCGCTCTTGGTGTCGGTGGGCTCGCTTTCTTTGGCGGTAAACATTCGCCATCTACAGGCAGTAAAGAGACCGCAAGCGATGCCAAGACAGAAAAATGGCAGGAAGGTGTCATTGAGTACAATGGCAAGTATTACAAATATAACAACCATATTAAGTCCTATCTTTTTATGGGAATTGATAAGTCCGGTGTGGCGGAGGAGATCCCGAGTGGTGGAAATGCAGGACAGTCTGATGTGCTTTTCCTTTTGGTGCAGGATAAAAAGAATGAGACCCTAAGCCTCATTGCCATCAACCGCAATACCATGGCAGAGATCGATACTTATGACATCAATAACAACAAGATCGGCTCGACGACCGCCCAGATTTGTCTGCAACATTCCTATGGAGATGGGGCGAGACTGAGTTGTGGCTATACGGTCGATGCCGTGTCCAGACTTTTTTATGATATTCCGATCAGTGGCTACTATTCCATGAATATGGATGGTATCTCGATCTTAAACGATGCGGTCGGCGGTATCACGGTAGAGGTCTTGGAAGACCTGTCGGATGCTGCTAAGGGCGTAGACCTGCATCAGGGCGAGACAGTAACGCTAAGCGGAAAAGAGGCATATGTCTATATCCGTTCGCGTGATGTCAATAAGTTCAACAGTGCAACGGATCGTCTGGAGCGCCAGAAACAGTATATCGAGGCACTGGTCGATCGGACGCGTGAAATCGCGGCGGGCAGTAAGTCAGAAGCACTTGCTATCTACGATCAGATCGCAGACTATTCCGTGACCAATATGGCAGTAGGTGATCTGGTCTATGAACTGAAAGATTATACCTATAGCGGACAGATGTATTCCCTGCCGGGACAGATGGTCGAAGGTAGTCAGTATGAGGAGTACAACGTAGATCCTGAAAGCCTTTATCAGATGGTGATCGACATCTTTTATGAAGAGGTAGAAAAGTAAGACAAGAGGTTTGGTTATGAAAAGAAAGAGAGCGGGAAGCGGACTGCTCATTACCGCTGAGGCGGTGGTTCTGGTCGTAGTGCTGGTCTTGAGCATTACGACGGCAGTCTTTTCCGGAGGGAAGCATAAGGCGAAAAAAGTAAATACGGATGCCGGTCAAACGGATGAAAATGCCGTCAGCGACAGCACAGACTTGGATGTCTTTAACGAAGGCGCGGTCGTCTTTGATGATGCCATTGAAGCAAAGATCGCATCCATGACGACCGAGGAAAAGGTGGCACAACTCTTTCTGGTAAGCCCGGAGGATTTTACCGGAAATGAGGAAGTGACAGTTGCCGGGGAAGGCTGTAAGAATGCCATCACGGCGAGCCCTGTGGGTGGTATGATCGTCAGCCGGGCAAACTTTTTGGATAAGGATGTGACGGCGGATAATCTGTCAAATCTGCAAAGTTACAGCAATGACCGGATCGGCAGTGACCTCTTGCTGGTGGTTGAGCAGGATGCCGAGGGCAATGAAGCGGTAGCAACGACAGATTATATGAAGGCAAACGGAGTGACCGGTATCCGACTGCGTGTCTATGTACCGGCGACCGACGATGATCCGGCGACGATCGAGGAAGAGATTAAGGCAGGTTTTAGCGATTATCAGGACAAGGGCATGCTTGGGATCGTAGGATTTGTTCCAGACCAGGTCATGGCGGCAGAAGGTGCGACGGAGGACAGTCTGACCAATTACCGCAATGGCTTTACCAAGAGCAGCAAGGATGCCTGGGCGGTGCAGATGGGAAGCGGTACTTGCAAACTCATCACCGGAAAGGAAAACCTGTCGCTGACACTTTCAACGGATGCGGTCAAGATCATCCGAAATGAGATGAACTATAACGGACTTTTGATCAGCGGATCCTTAAATGATGAGGCTGTCTCCGGCGGATCTTCCATCGGAGAGGCAGCCGTGCAGGCAGTGTGTGCGGGTATGAATATGCTCTATCTGCCGAGTGGATTTGCAGAAGCCTATCAGGCGGTGCTTGCGGCGGCAAATGAGGGCACGATCACGGATACCATGCTGCACAATGCCGTAGGACGCATCCTTGTAGCCAAGCAGGCGATGGCAGATGAAAATGCAGCAGATCAGGCACAGGCGGAAGCGGATGCTGCGGCGGCAGAGGAAGCCGCAAGAGCCCAGCAGACAGCAAACCAGAGTCAGAACCAGAATCGGACAAATAGAAACAACGGCAATGCCGGAAATAATACCAATAATAATGCAGCCCAGCAGCAGGCAGACCAACAGGCGGCGCAACAACAGGCAGCCGCAGATGCCGCAGCCCAGCAGGCAGCGGCGGAAGAAGCCGCAAGGGCGCAGGAAGCAGCCAATCAGGCAGCCGCAGATGCTGCTGCGGCAGGAGGGGCACAGGAACAAGGACAGTAAGAATATAGTTGTTAAAGATGGGAAGTGAGGAAGGATGTTCGCATTTGAGGAGCATCGATTTGAACCTTTTGAAAATAAGGTGTGGCTGGCGAGCCCGACCATGCATGGCGACGAGATCAGGTATGTGACGGAGGCATATGAGACGAACTGGATGTCCACAGTCGGAGAAAACATCAACGAGGTGGAGAAAATAGCAGCTGAGAAGTCCGGGATGAAGTATGCGGTGGGCTTAAGTTCTTGTACCGCTGCACTTCACCTGTGCTGTAAGCTCGCCGGTGAGAGGCTCTATGGAAAGCCGATGATCTCCCACGGAGCGCTTGAGGGCAAGCGCGTTTTCTGCTCAGATATGACCTTTGACGCAACGCTCAACCCCGTGGCCTATGAGGGCGGTATTCCTGTGTTTATTGATACAGAGGAAAGTAGCTGGAACATGGATCCCGTTGCTCTGGAAAAGGCATTTGAAATGTACCCAGACGTGAAACTCGTGGTAGCCGCCGAACTCTACGGATTTCCCGGACGGATTGATGAGATCAAGAGAATCTGCGAAAAGCATGGCGCTCTCCTCATTGAGGACGCTGCTGAAGCCATGGGTGCGACGGTGGACGGAAAGCAGTGTGGGAGTTTCGGTGACTACAGTGCTATCAGCTACAATGGAAATAAGATTATCACCGGTTCTTCCGGTGGCTGCCTGCTGACGAATAGCTTGGAGGATGCGAATCGTGTCCGCAAGTGGAGTACACAGGCGAGAGAAGCTGCCCCTTGGTATCAGCACGAGGAAGTGGGTTACAACTACCGCATGAGCAATGTGATTGCAGGCGTTATTAGAG
>CAVGHS010000139.1:0-4369 GCA_963629085.1 bacterium | reverse complement strand
AGTTGCAATGTAGTTGCGACCGGGCAAGCCGGTAATTCTTCTTTGGTCAGCATAGGATCTCCTTTCTCCTTATAAAATCACAATAGTTCAAATTAGAATGTTACATTAGAAATAAATGTTAGATAAATTATAGTACGCATATGAAATCTGTGCAATGGTTACTTTTAGGTAACTAAGTAATAGATTTGTGCGTACTTTTTTTCTGTTCTTTTCCATCGTAGAATCATAAACAGGAACAGGAAATGTTCAAAATGAAGAAAAACGGAGGAAAGAATTATGGCACTTTCAAACTTATTTGGATGGAGCAAAAAGGAGAACGAGCAGCCGGCAGCAGCGTGTGGCACGGCTTGCGGAGCAGCATCCCCGGAGGAAAAACCGGCAGCGTGTGGTACGGCTTGTGGCTCACAAGGTCCAGTGGACCTTGGTTCTGAGCCGACCGGAGTGGAACGGAGAGCAGCATCCCCGGAGGAAAAACCAGCAGCGTGTGGTAGTGCTTGTGGAGCATCTGATAAGTAAGAAGTAGAAGGGAGAGGATAGGATGCGTCAGTATTTTTCATTTCAATGGCATATTACAGATGAATGTGATCAGCGTTGCAAGCACTGCTACATATTTTCCGGGGAAGGATGCAAGGAATTAAAAAGCATGACCTGGGAGCAGATGCAGGAAGTGGTTGCAAATTGTGAGGATTTTTGCAGGGTCCATGATCGCAGTCCATATTTTTACATTACCGGCGGGGATCCTATCCTGCATCCTCATTTCTGGGACTTGCTGAAACTCTTAAAATCCAAGGAGATCCCATTTACACTGATGGGAAATCCCTTTCATTTGGATGATGAGGTCTGCAAGCGGTTGAAAGATTGTGGTTGTGATAAATACCAGATGTCTTTGGATGGCATGCGCGAGACCCACGACTGGTTCCGCAAGCCCGGAAGTTTTGATCTGACACTGGAAAAGATTGCCTGTATCAATCGTGCAGGCATTAAGAGTGTCATTATGAGTACCGTGTCAAAAACCAATATGCGGGAGATTCCGGATATCATTGATGCGGTGGTAAGAGCGAAAGTCAAAGTTTTTGCATTTTCCCGCTATGTACCGACCGGCGGTGAGGTCGATACCAGTATGACACCGCAGGAATATCGAGATCTGCTGGCAGTCTGTGGTGAGAAATTCAGACGGTATCAGAAAGAGGGATGCGAGACTTATTTTAATAAAAAAGATCATTTGTGGACGCTTTACGAATATGAGACAGGACAATTCCAACTGCCTCAGAATGCAGAAGGAGGCATGATCTACGGTGGTTGTAACTGCGGAAACTGTCATATCACGATCTCATCCAATGGCGATGTCATGGCATGCCGCAGGGTCATGGACAGTAAAGTGGCAAATGTTTTCGAGGATCGTCTGGCAGATGTCTGGTCTTGCCAGATGGAAACTTATCGTGATTTTGACAAGTTTAAGAAATGTAGTAAATGCGAGTTAAAAGCCTGGTGTCGGGGCTGTCCGGCTGTGGCAAATGGGACATATGGTGATTTTTATGAAGCGGATCCCCAGTGTTGGAAGGAGAAGAATGAGATCACGGGTCAGGCATTGCTTTGTTCATAGGGAGGAAATCATAGTATGGCATTGATGGATATTATCCAAGCGAGACACTCCATCTGTAAATATAGGGAGGAGCAGATCAAAAGAGAAGATGCCTTTTGCATAATGGAAAATATGGTCTTGCAGGCAACGGAACTTGGCATTGCCTCCTGTATCATATCCAGAGGTGCGGAAACATTTGCCTCTGGGGAAGGACAGCGGCTCATGCAGGAATGGGAAGTGCCGACAGGCTATGTCTGTCAGGGATTTGTCATTCTAGGCTATATTGACGGCAAATTGCCACATAGCAAACCGCGAAAACCGGGGCGTGTGAAGATTGTGGACAGATAAGAGAAATCCATGGAAACCTGTGGATGAAAATTTGTGCAGAAAGAGGTATAAAAGATGGATGTAGGGACATGTTTGGAAAAGATGAGACTGGTAGGCGTGCTTGCTTTTGCGACCGTGGATAGCGAGGGAGCGCCGCAGATCCGAAATATCAGTGCCATTCATTATGAAAAAGACGCACTCTATTTTTTTACGGCGAGAGGAAAGAATTTTTGCAGGGAACTGGAGGCAGATGGCAGAGTACAGATCCTTGCTTATACCAGATATAAGGAGATGATCCGTCTGTCGGGAAAAGCCTATGCGGTGGCTGAGGATCAACAGGAAAAGTGGACGGATGTCATTTTTGCAGAACAACCGTATCTGGCAAATGTCTATCCGGGAAAGACGAGGGATATTGGCATTATCTTCTGTATCGATCAGGCTGAGATCGAATATTTTAATCTGGGCGTCAATCCGATCTTTCGCCAGACATATCGTTTGGGAGATGTTACAATAAAAGAAAAAGGCTACTATATCACGGATGCCTGCATTGCCTGTGGGACTTGTCAGGCACACTGTCCGCAGGGCTGTATTGTGGATGGAAATCCGTACCGGATTGAGCAGGAGCATTGCCTGCATTGCGGAGCCTGTATGGAGCATTGCCCGGCGGGGGCTATCTTGCGACGGTAATGATAGGCTGATTGTTTTGCCATAGGAGCGGTTGGGCTGGCAGGAATGATGATAGTGTCAAATGACCTATGAAAAAACTGAGCGAAAGAAAAGACTCAGATGAACCTTGAAAATTGTAGATATTTTAGGTGGTGGCAACCATTCGCCACCCTTGACAGCACGAAAAAGAACTGCTGTAGGTCGATTACCGACGGCGAAGAACTCAAGAACAGTTAGAATGATTCCGTCGTTTACAGCAGTGTAGCAGTTCTTTTTCGTGCCATCAAGGGCATAGCCGCTTTGCGGTGGCTGGGATAGTACCTCTGGCTTTGAATCTAAGAACAGTTAGCGGCTTCGCCGTTGGCTAAGTTCAGGATTGTTTGTTGACCGAGGAAGATGAGAAGTTGCCATTTTCCTGGCATGTTAGTGGCATCATGCAACATTTCAACATCATTAAGCACTTTGTAATTATTGTGTTTGTGAGGACGAAGGAAGTTATAGTAAGCAACCCAAAGAGCCAGATCGTAGTTAGCACCATCTATGTTGTCAAACCCATTGGTCAAACGATAGGAAGCCTTGTAGGTGCGGTTGAGCCGCTCTATCATCTGTTTGAATGGACGATACTTTTTAGATACGGCATCGTCGTTCGTAAGACCGATAACCCTGGTGATGTCAAATTTGAAATCATCCTTGAATTCACGGTAAAACTGTTGTGCTGCGAGAGGATAAGCACTATAACCATCCGCAATAAATTTAAAATCTTCAGGAAGTTTTGAAAAGTGTCTGAAAGCCATGCGCATGGAAAGAATGCAGGCACCCACATCGCGTTCCGTAGATATACGGTATCCGAGAAGGGAACGGCTGGCGGCATCCATAATAAACCAGATATATGCCTTGACTCCGCGAATCTTTATGTAAGTTTCATCGGCAGTAAAAACCTTTCCTGCATTGTAATTATAGTTATCTACGAATGGTTTGATGCAGATAGCGGCTGTTTTACAGTAGTTGGCTATCTGCTGATGAGATATATCGATGTTGTAGAGTTCCTTTAAAGCGTATTTAGTCTTACGGAGCGACATTCCAAGGTTCACGTGCATAGTTAAACAAAGTCCCATTACGTTAGAATCGAACTTAGAAAATTTAAGGGAAGAAGCATTTTTAGGCAGCGAATGAAGGTCCATCTTGAAGAAATCCAAGGTGAATTCGCGGTAAATGTAATGAAGCTTATATTTATTTTTTCCATAGTCTTTTTTAAAATCCGCCTTATCTACTTTCTTTAGATTTTTGATGTAATAAGGGCATTTAGGATTCACGCATTTATGTACAATAAAGTGTTTACGATCCTTCTTGGGAACGAGGGTATGCATGCAGTGAGGACAGCGGAGTTTAAAGGTTGAATGTCTGTTTTCTTCCGGAGAAAACTTGGTCTGGCATACCTTACACATGAGTTGACCCTTGGAACCATTATTCTTGTAAAGGTAGATTTTAGGCGCATTGCAACGGGGACAGGTACAGTCATCGTCAATGTCGCAGTCACTGCGACGGCGAATAGGTCTGATCGGCTTGTAATCGTCCTTGTAACGCCATTTAAGGTAAGCCATGTAGTCCTGATAATCCCAAGGTTCGATATTGAGAATAAGAGGAAGTTCATCAATCTTAAACTTTTGATATTTAGGCGAATGGGAATCATCAAAAGCCCACTGTTTAAGAGGGATATATCTACAGATAAAACTTAGCAACCAGCAGATTTGTTTATGTTGGTATTGAATAAATTGAAGTAAATAAAGTATAATG
>CAVGHS010000138.1:0-4431 GCA_963629085.1 bacterium | reverse complement strand
GCCTGTAGGTCTGTAAATCTGTTTCGGTAAGACTGCACTACGAAAGTTTCCTTGGCGCATCTGCCTTCTTTCATTCCGTAATTAACAAAGTGTTGCAAAACCGCCACATCATCATTGCCAAAGGCTTTTTTCACGTCCGCGTTATTTGCCACATAATAGTAGTAATCATACACAGCAGAATAATCTACACCATTATAGATCGTCGTTGCTCCCTGTACCGTCGTGCAGCCGGTTGCAATACGTCCTTCCTTTTTGCCATATTTCATATAATGATCATAATATGATCTCAGTTGCGTACCATAAGCGTTACGCAGATCTGCATATTGCAGACGGTAGGAAGTCGCATTGAACGTACTGCATGCCTGACGCCCTTCATTCATACCATAGTTGATAAAATGCTGTAAGACTGCAATATCATCATTAGCGCCATATGCCTTTTTCACATCCGCATTATTTGCAAGATAATAGTCACAATTATAGACCGAAGAATAATCCACGCCATTATACTGTGTCACATAACCCTGTCGGGATGTGCAGCCCGTGCCTTTTCTATTCTCACGATACCCATATTTCAGATAATGCTCATAATATTTCGCCAGATCATTGCCATACGCCTGACGCAGATCCACATACTGTAACTTGTAAGAGTTGACATTAAACGATGCACAGCCCTGTCGTCCCTCACTCATGCCATAAACCGCAAAATGCGTACAATACTTCTTTAAATCGTTTCCGTATGCGGCAGCCAGATCCGGATTATTCTTTTTGTAATAAGTAATATCAAAGATTGGGCTTGCAATACGTCCCTCTGCCAGACCATAATTCAAAAAGTGGTTTAAAAGTGCCTGTTCATCATATCCGTAGACCTCTTGCAGATCAGCATAGTGATTGTAATAATAAGACGCATCAAAAGCCGCAGAATAATCCTCCTTGGACAAACCATAATAATTTGCAATACCTGCCGCATCCGCAATACCCAACTGCTGCAATCCTGCTTCATTTCCCAGGAAACGCTGGATATCACTGGCATTTGTCAGATAAGCATGTTCTACAATAATGCCCGGAAATCCCAATAATTTACTATTGTGGTTCACACTATAATAATCGGTCACACTGCCATCCGGATACTTACTTCCATCATCGGAATTACGAGTCTTGACTCCTGCACTTGGTAAGCCGATCCACTGTAACACATTGGCTATGCTCTGTGACAGAGAATGACTCTCTGCACTCAGATCCGGGCGGTAGCCACTATTTTGCGCATACACTTCCACACCGGATGTTGCTGCTGACTGTGATACATTCAAATGCAGGCTGATATAGACATCCGCGCCCATATTGGAAGCCCACACCATACGATAATAATTATCCATGGTAGATGAGGTTCCCGGATTCGGACATGCATTGGATGATCTGGTCAAATATACGTCCACACCTTGATACTGCTCCAATTCTGCTTTACAATACTGGGCAATCTTTAGTGTCAATTCTTCTTCATTCAAGCCGGAGCGGGATGCTCCATGATGTGTGCTGTCATGTCCCGCATCCAAAACAACAGTCAAGCGCCCGGTATTTGCATATTTTTTGATGGCTGCCTTTTGCAAAGCCCAGTCAGCATCGCCAAAGGCTTCTTCCAACTCCTTGCGCATCTGCGCTGTCGTGGAATCATCCCCCTCTTTCGCATAAGCCACACTTCCTGCCGGCACATATAAACAAGTGCACATAACAAGAGCAAGCAGTATCGTTATTAGTCTTTTTAAAAATTTGTCTTTCATCGTCTGTTCTTTCTAGTCCTTAAATTCCGCTTCTGCCTTCTTTTTTACCAAAGTTCATATAGTGCAGATAATAACTTTTCAGATCATTTCCATATGCACTTTGCAAATCTGTATAATTTGCACGATATACCCCTACATTGAAATCTGCTTTCGCCTGACGTCCTTCTTTCATTCCGTAATTTACGAAATGTGCAAGCACTGCCTGATCATCATTTCCAAACGCATTTTTTACATCTGCATTGTTGGACACATAATAGTAGTAATCATATACATCTGCATAATTCACACCATTATAGACGGTCGTTGCTCCCTGCACCGTGGTACAGCCCGTTCCTTTTCGTCCCTCTTTTGCACCATAATTCATATAATGCAGATAGTAATTTTTCAGGTTCGTTCCATAAGCATTTCGCAGATCCACATACTGCAAACGATAAGAGTTCGCATTAAAGGTAGATTTTGCCTGTCTTCCTTCCTTCATACCATAATTGACAAAGTGTGCAAGCACCGCGTTTTCGTCATCGCCATATGCTTTTTTCACATCCGCATTGTTGGATACATAATAGTTATAGTCATAAACACTGGCATAGTTGACGCCATTGTAAACCGTTGTAGCATTTTGCAGTGTCGTACAACCAGTTCCCTTGCGTCCCTCTTTCTTGCCATAATTGATGTAATGCAGATAGTAATTCTTCCAGTTCTTTCCATAAGCACTACGAAGATCGGCATATTGTAAACGATAAGATGTTGCACTAAATGTAGAAATTGCCTGACGTCCTTCTGCCATACCATAATTTACAAAATGTCTTAAGATCGTTGCATCATCCGTACCCAATGCATTTTTCACATCCGCATTGTGCTCCAGATAGTAGTAATAATTGTATACACTGGAATAATCGACACCATTATAAACGGTTACCGGTCCCTGCATGGTCGTACAGCCGGTTCCCTGACGTCCCTCTGCCTTTCCATAAAGCATATAATGCTGATAGTACAAAGGCCAGTTTGTACCATAGGCATAGCGAAGATCAGCATACTGCATATAGTATGATTTCGGGTTAAATGTCGCACAGCCCTGACGGCCTTCTGCCATACCATAATTCTTAAAATGGCTCAAAAGTGCTCCGGGATCACTGCCCACTGCACTGACAACATCCGCATTGTGTTCTGCATAATATGTAGCATCAAAAACGGAAGAATAATCCTGTCCGCTGATGGTTCCATCATCGTACCAATAGTCCAGATCTACATAACCGGTAATGCCCGATACAGATCCCTGGGAAGAAAACTGGAAGAAATCATAGGTTTTTTCGTAATCCGTAGATGCCCATCCAAAATATGTCCATTGCGGATCTGAATAATTTGCTATCCATACGCGTCCATTAGCCGCTAAAGAATCTCCATCAAAGAAATTTCTTAAGGTTGATTTATTGGCATATAATGCCCCGGTATAACCATTTACCGCACACTGATTCATAAAGGCATTTGCCACAGCAGTTCTCTGTGCTGCATTCTGTCCGGAGTTATATAGGCGACAGTCATCGCGATACTGCGAAGGACACCATTCATAGTCCATACAGATCGGTAAGGTAATGTTATACATATAGATCAGACCGGTCACATAATTGGCTTCTTGTCTTGCCTCTGCTTCTGTGATCGCCTCTGACCAGAAATACACTCCTACACGAAGTCCTGCTGCGAGCGCTCCTTCGATATTCTCCTTGTAGCATTTATCGGTATAAAAGGAGCCATCGTTATAACGTCCGCCCACTTTGACAATGACAAATTCAACACCGGAATTCTTTACGGCATTCCAGTCGATCGTGCCACGGTCATTCTGCCAGTGCGATACATCAATCCCCTTTTTCGGCACCGCGTCTACACGCGCACTTGCTTTTGTGTAGCCCATGACACTGGTGGAATCGTCATCATAAAATCCCTCATCCACCTGTCCTGACATACGGTAGTCATTGCCATCAAAATGTGCCACAGCTGCCTTGGTCTCCAAGGTGCCAGCCTGTCCCAGGAGTGTTGTCATAGCCATTGCGCATAGCAACACTGCTGACATGATTCTTTTTCTTATTGTTTTTTTCATCTCTTCCTCTTTTCTATGCATTGTTTAACAAAGTATCTAATGCTGACTCTGCTGATATTTCCGGAATTATAATTCCCTTATCATACTTCTTCAATCTTTCCGCAGGTGCTCCCAGATCAAACGCCGTTACTTTCATCCCCATCTTGATAGCCTCCTCTGTAGTGTAAGAGAATGTTTCCGGCCATATTGACGCAATGAAAACAATATCCACTTGATATTCTTTCATCAGTTCTGGTAATTCATCACGGGAATATTTTCCATGGATAAGCAAATGCTCATTAGCAGAGTTACTCAAATTCGGACCTATCACAACAATTCTTGCATTTAATCCTTGTTCTTCTATCATTTCTGCCATCCGAATAAGTATCTCAGAGCCTTTGCTAGGCATCATATTCCCAATATACCCTATCGTGATGAGATCTGATGTCTTTTCTATCTCCCCCACAGGTTCTATATAGTCCACTTGATGCGGAACTACTTCATAATGTATATCCGGATAACATTGTTCATAGTAAGATTTTGTATTTTCAGAGAAAGTGATCACATGATCACACTGGGATAAAA
>CAVGHS010000137.1:0-4479 GCA_963629085.1 bacterium | reverse complement strand
ATGCTGATCTTCTGTCTGTTCTTTCACGGGAACCATAAGAAACGCATCATTTTCATACTATGTACATTGGCTCTGCTCTTTCCGATCATCACAAAATTTTTCACATTTGACGCGACAAAACAACGTTGGACATTTGTCTACATCATAGTGTTGATCTGTCTATGCATTTATACATTAGATGATATTACAGATCATGCTGATCAAATCTCCCTCAAACGCTGGCTGCTCATGAGTGATGTGATCATTTTACTTTTGCTGGCAATCGTTCTATGTTTTGTTGTAACCGGACAAGTAGAGATCAGCAAGCGTGCTTTTGCAAAAATATTATTTATCCTGTTTTTATATAATGTTGTCTTTATGGGATTTGCTAAGAAAAATCGTCATATTGCTATGATTGGCTTATTGATCGTCGTATGTCTTGATGTTGTATTGGAAACTTATCCGACCGCTAATAACAGAACCGCCATTACTAAGGAAGAATATATGACTGCACTGTATAATGACGGCACCAAGGAAGCCGCTACAGACATACAGAGCAAAGACTTAGGTCTATACCGTATTTCCAAAAGTTATACTTCCGTATTTTTGAACGATGCCAAGGTACAGCGGTACAATGGAACCACTGCCTACACTTCGGTCCCATCCTCATCCACATCCGAATATATGCTTTACAATGATATTCCATTTGCCAGAGATGCCGATTATTCCAAGGCGAGCAAATATATTTCTGTTCCTTATGACAACTACTATATCAACACACTGCTGGGCGTGAAATATTTATTTATTAAGGATATGGCAAGCCTGCCATCACAATATACCGTGATTGAACAGGTTGGTGACATCTATGTATGTCAGAACAATCGACCACTTTCCTTTGGCTATTTATATCATCAGGCTCTTTCCCATGATGGTTATGACAGGTTAAGTACGGAACAAAAAGCCTATGCTATGACTTCGGGATTTTATTTAACAACACCTGAAAATGAATCAGACTTACTCTCACAGTATGCTGCCATTGATACCTCTTCCCTGTGTGCAGAACAAGCCGATCTTGCACTGGAACAACTGCAAAAAGAATCCTTATATGACATATCCTATATCGACCATGAACTAAGCGGCAAGATCAATAATACCGAGATAGCCGATGCTATGTTATGCCTCCCTGTCTTTTATGATAATCGCTGGACCGCCTATGTCGATGGGCAAAAAGTCACAACCTATAATATTAACGGTGGACTGACAGGCATAAGCATAAGTCCCGGTGAACACAATGTAAGTTTTGTCTACAATGATCCTATTGTCTATGTCAGCATCTGCATCAGTGGACTTTCGATCATCGGTATGGCTATTTATCTTCTGCTATATCGCAGACACCGCTTTTCATATACCAGACATAAGAAATTGTATCGCTGCACATCCGTCATTCTTATCCCCTGTATGATACTGGGTGTCCTGCTTTATGAGCAGCGTACAAGGGAAAAGAACAGTGTTCAGGAACATCTTGCTTCCGGAGAAACGCTTATCACCCAATATGGCTATGACAGCACCACCGCAACCCAATTTAGTTTTTGGACGATTGAAACAGCAGACTCCTTTTCCATCATTGACGGCGGCATCCCCTCCACGGCTGATCTTGTGCGCACCGTCATAAAGGAACACGATAACCATGTGGATAACTGGATCCTTACCCATCCACATCCAGACCATATGGGTGCTTTTAATTGCCTGATGCAGGATGATGTGAGTTCGATCACGATTGATCATCTGTATACCGTAGAATTTCCATTAGCGGCTTATGAACAGATTGCACGCAACGTTGACGATATCGACACCTACTATACCTTTTTAGATATCACACAAACACTGGAAGATGAAAATATATTATCTGTCGAATATTTACATGAGGGAGACATCCTGCATCTGGGAGCCAGCCAGTTAAAGGTTTATAGCGAATATAGTCCTGAGATTGTAGAGCGAAACCTTGACCTGCCGAATAGCAGTTCTCTCGTTTTCAAAATATCTGGGGAAAAACAAAGCATGCTATTTTTTGCAGATTTTGAAGATGCCGAATTGGCTGACAAACTATATGAAAGATATGGGCATGAACTCGATGCCACCTATATCCAGTTAGGACATCACGGCAACAATGCCTTGGATCCATCCTATTATTTGAATCTACATCCATCTGCCGTCTACGCAGATGCACCTTATTTTTTATACACCGGGGAACAATATAAATGTAAGAATACGTTAGAATATCTGAAAACACACGATGTGGCTTGTTATACCTTCCATGGAGCGCCACATCGGGTGTATGTGAGGTAACTGAGTAACAGAAGAGCAAGTCATATCATTATGACTTGCTCTTTTATCTTACACTCCTCTTCGTCCCTCTCGCACACCATAATTGATATAATGCATATAATACGCTTTCCAGTTATTACCATAGGCTCTCTGCAAATCTGCATAATTCGCACGATAAGTCTGCACAGAAAATCCTGCGCAGCCTCTGCGTCCTTCATTCATACCATAATTCATAAAATGCTGTAATACTGCCACGTCATCATTTCCATATGCCTTATATACATCCGGATTGTTGGCTACATAATAAGAGAAATCATAGACCGCTGCATAATTGACGCCCTGGTAAACGGTCGTACCACCTTGCAAGGTCGTACATCCTATACCTGCACGACCTTCTTTCCTACCGTAATTGATGTAGTGCATATAATAAGATTTCAGGTCATTTCCATAGGCTCCACGCAGATCAGCATATTGCAGGCGGTAGGAGTTTACATCAAAACTGCTTTTTGCCTGTCGTCCCTCTTTCATTCCATAGTTTACAAAATGCTGTAATACTGCCAGATCATCATAGCCGTATGCCTTCTTGATGTCTGCATACTTGTTCACATAATACTGATAATCATAGACCGCACTGTAATCTACACCGCCCAAGACTGTCACGGCTCCCTGCAAGGTCGTACATCCGACACCGCTTCGTCCTTCTTTTGCACCGTAATTGACATAATGCATATAATAAGATTTCAGATCGGATCCATAGGCTCTACGCAGGTCTGCATACTGCAAACGATATGATGTCACATTAAAACTGCTCTTTGCCTGACGCCCCTCTGCCATGCCATAATTGATAAAATGCTGCAACAAACTGTTACAATCATAACCATATGCCTGCTTCAGATCGCCATAAGTATCTGCATAATAATACGGATCAAACACACTGCTATAATCAATGCCGTTATATACCGCCGTGTAAGAGCGATTTTGTGTGCCGCCATTGCTTGTTCCGTTCGATGAGGAACTACCGGAAGGTGTCCCACCACCAGATGAGGTATCTTCTTTCCCATAGTCATACTTACACTCCGGGCGATTGACCGTACTCCAGAATGACTCCGGCACATGGGACCGGTTATTTTTCCGCAAAGTCTCATCACTGACATTGTAATATGCCAAAGTACCGGATGTGTCCGCCCACGTCGGATCTACGGCATACCAATAATTTCCAATATGTACCTGATTCCATTCATGTGATTTACTGGTCACAATGATCGTTTCAATCCCTGCTCCGTTACAGAGTAATTCAAAGGCTTCCGCATAACCGGCGCAAACACTCTGTCCACGCATAAAAACACTATAACAAGACTGATTGTAGGCGGCACCATCCTTGTAGATCGTATTGGTTATCACCAATTCGTGCGCCTTATACTCCTTTTCCAAAACAGTCGCCTGCGCATTGATCTGACTCATCCAGTTATCGATCACACTCTGAAACTGGTCGGTATAATTCTGGCGTGTCACGCCATCTACAAATTCGTCATAGACATCAACATAGATCGTTCCTGCATTTTCCACACCGGCATAATCCTTCCTGACATAGTCTTCTCCATCCAGGAAATAAAATTGCGGGTTAGAATTAACAAAGGCAATCGTTGTATTGATTGCCTCTGTATCCGTCAAACCGCTATATGACACGCCTTGTGTGTATTCGCGGCCTGCATTCATGACAGAAGTCTTTCCATCGATATCATCCGTCCCTGTCAGATATGTCATACACATCTGATAGAGCGCATCATAAAGGTTCTTCTGACTCACTGTCATTTGGTTGTAATAGTAATCTGATCCATACTTTGCCCAGTAACTGCTGCCTGCATTTCTGGTATAACTCGGTTCATATACATCGGTGTACTCTGAAACGACCTGTTCTGTGACTTGCGGTGCATGGTAGCCCTCTGCATTCGACACATCATTCGCCGCATAAACCGGCAATATCTCCTGCACCGACATGACCACAAATACAGCACTACATAATACCAGTAACAGTTTCTTCATTCGTTTCATAGTTTTCTCATCACTTACCATCGTACACCGCTTCTTCCTTCATTCTGTCCATAAGATAAGTAATGCATATAATACGCCGGCAGATTATCGCCATAGGCTGCCTGTAGGTCTGTATATCTGTTT
>CAVGHS010000136.1:0-4675 GCA_963629085.1 bacterium | reverse complement strand
CACGCAATAATCTCTCATTTAAACATAGGAATAACTGGGATGTTGTAAAGGAATTGGAAAATTCCGTACCCAGATCGTCAATGATCAGCAAGTCACATTGGAATATTTGCTCATGAGCCTCCATGGCGTCTTCGTCTTTCTGAAAGACATCTTTTTCAAAAATATCGAAAAACTGGAAGGCTGTAAAATAAATCACGGAATGTCCCTGATCCAACAGAGACTTAGCGATACAGTTGGAAAGAAAGGTCTTGCCTGTCCCCGTATCGCCATACAGAAGTAGATTACCACCTTCTGTAGAAAAATTCTGCACAAAATTTTGCGCTGTTTCATAAGCATCCTTAGCAAAATCCAAAGAAGTCCGTCCGGACTTGGCATCTACGATGTCGCTGGAATAGTAATCGAAAGAAAAAACGTCAAAATTTTCCTGGTCTAAAATGTCGTCCAGATGTGACTGGGAATAGACCAGATCGATGGATGCCTGAACGAAGCAGTGACAACGTTTGCCATCTACAAAGCCGGTGTCCCCACAAAGCGGACAATCATAAGGCGGTGTCAGATAATCCAGAGGATATCCATGCTCTTGGATAAGAGATTGGCGCTGCTTGCGGATATCCTGTAATTTATCCTTCAGAGCGGCAGAGCCAGCGGCGTCACCATTTAAGAGCCGGTCTATACTCTCGACAGATAAGCGGCTGACATCATCGTCCAAGAGGGACAATTCCGGGATCGCCCGATAGAGTTCTTCTTCGCGCTGTATCACGATCTGGTGATTGCGCATCTGTTTATTGTTGTATTCCCGCATGAGCGAGTCATATTGTGCATTGGTCAGTGCCATGGATCACCCTTCTACTTTCGCAGTAATTGTTGTTCTAAGGCTTCGTAATAGTCGTCATCATACTGACGCTGTTCAAAATTATGGAAGCGGTTGGTCTTGGTGCGTGCGACCGGAGCGGAAGCTGTCTTTGCCTGCTTGGTAGAGGCGAATGCCTCGTCTAAGCGGGCGATATCATCTAATTGGCGGATGCCCTTTTTGCTCCAACTGTTAAGGATGGAGTCGGCATATTCAAAATTGGCTTTGCCGGTGTTACGGATCGTGCGCTCACAAGCCTCACGGATAATATCCAGCGTAAAGCCATAAGAACTTGTCCACTTGTTGATAAATCCTGTCTCGCGTTCGGTCAGATTGCGACCGGAAATACCAAAGGCTTTCATGATCGCATAGTAAGACTGGGAATGGATATTGGTGGAATCCTTGGCCTCCTGCAAAGAGGAGATCCCGCTTTCTTTCCAGTTCAGGGCAACCTTATTCATATAATGGAAGTTCGGATGTCCCTTCTCTACACAGTATTCCACAAGATACTCGATCATATCAACCGGAAAATGCAATTCTTCTGCCCAAAAGAGAATTTTTTCTATTTCGGTCAGGTTGAGCGGATGTCCGACATAACGCTCTGAGATATAGAGGAGTTCGGCAACATCATCCTGCTTTTTAAAAGCAGCGATCTGACGAGGCGAATAGTGATTTGGCTCGTCTGCCACAGGCTTTTCCTGTCGGTCAGAAGGAAGCAGCATCATCTTGATGGTGGCAGAGGACTCTGCCGGTGCAGACGCCTTGTCCTCATCCTGTCCCGGCTCTAAAAGACAGATGCCCGTCAGTTGATTGGCATCGTTGTATTCTAATTGCAATAAATGCATCTGTTCCCAATAGGAAAGTCCGCGGCGGATGTCGTTTTCCGTGTAGTGGAACTTGTCCGCCATGGCAGAAGGACTAAAATGTCCGTCTCCTGCGGAAAGTACCCGGAGCAGGTAAAGATAGATCTTTACGAACTCGCCACTGGCATCCGGCATAAAACAATCTATAAATGTATTTGAGACACAAGTGGACTGATGACTTGTGGCAGTATGTATCTGTATGTCTGTCATTTCATAACCTCTCTTCATTAGCAATCAGAATTATAGCATATAACCTAGGGGTTGAGAAGAAAAAAGTAATCCACAAATCCAGTAAAATCAAGGGCTGGCGGGGACATGTCTTTTGTGGATAAGTACAAAAAAGAGCGGGCTTAAGGGCATAAATAATCCACAATTCTGTGGGGATAACTTACCCACAAAAATTGTGGATGATGTGGATAACTCTTATTTTAAGAGGTCTTCTCCAATATTTACAACGTTTCCGGCACCCATAGTTATCAACAAATCGCCGTTCATACATTTTTCTCTCAAAAAGTCTTCGATCTCTGCAAAAGAAGGGAAGTAGTAGGATTCTACCTGCTTTTCCTCAAGCAGATGCAGGATGTCTTTGGAACTCACACCGTAGATGTCCTGTTCTCTTGCTGCATAGATATCGGCAAGTACGACCACATCTGCAAGGGAAAGTGCATCTGCAAAGTCAGACAAGAATGCCTTGGTACGCGTATAAGTATGTGGCTGGAATACGCAGATGATACGCTCGTGCGGATAGTTCTGCGCTGCACTTAAAGATGCGCGGATCTCGGTTGGATGATGCGCATAGTCGTCAATGACGGTCGCTCCCTGGAACTTGCCCTTGTACTGGAAACGACGGTCAGCACCACCGAAACGATGCAGACCTTCAGCAATCTGCTCCCAAGGAAGATCCATATCCTGACAAAGGGCAATACAGGAAAGGGCATTGCCGACATTGTGCAGGCCCGGAACGGACAAGGCTACGTGAGGGAGTTCCTGTCCCTTGTGTACGGGTGTAAAGGTAGCACATCCCAGTTCATTATAAGTAATGTCTTTTGGATAATAGTCGCAGGCATCCGTAAAGCCGAAAGTGATGACCTGACAGGAAAGCCCCTCTGTGATCTCCTGATAGTCAGGAATCTCACCGTTGATGATCAATGCACCGTCTGCCTTGGTGTTGCCGGCAAACTTGTGGAAAGAAGCGCGTACATCTGCCAGATCTTTGAAGAAATCCAGATGCTCTGCTTCTATATTTAAAATGATGCTGTATTTCGGGAAGAAAGAATGATAACTGTTGGTGTACTCACAAGCCTCTGTGATGAAAAGGTCAGAGTCTCCAACATGGATGTTGCTGCCGATCGCCTTTAAGATACCACCGACAGAGATGGTAGGATCTTCCTGTCCGCACAGGAGCACCTGACTGATCATAGAGGTCGTTGTCGTCTTGCCGTGGGTTCCGGCAACTGCGATCGAACGTGCATAATGCGCCATGATCTGACCTAACAACTGGGCGCGTGTCAGCATAGGCAGACCCAATTCCTTGGCGCGGATAAACTCCGGATTGTCCGGGTGGATGGCAGCCGTATAGACGATGATCCTGGTATCGTCCGGAATATTGGCAGCAGCCTGTGGGTATGCGATCTGGGCACCGAGTCCTGTCAAATGCTGGGTCAGAGGAGACTCCTTGCTGTCAGAACCGGATACACGAAAGCCCTCTTTTAAAAGGATCTCTGCAAGTCCGCTCATGCTGATACCGCCGATCCCGATAAAGTGTACTGAAGTTGGTTTTGAAAAATCTATTGTATACATAATTTTGACCGTCCGTTTTCTTTGATTTCTTATTTATATTGCTCTTATATTATAACTTTCTCTCCTTAATTTGCAATAACCTATCATTTTTTGGACAGGATCAACATATTTTAGGAGAGATATATGGAATGATGTTCCTTTAATTGTATAAATTATCCAAAAAATTTCAGAAAATTACAAGAATTTAGGAATATTGTTGCAGAAAAAATAGTCAATATGCTATACTTTATATACAAATTACACCTGTAGTTTAGGAAAGGCTATAAAGTGAGCTGACAGACATGAGGAAAGACGTGAGGTGACAGACTATGATTCGCAAAGAGATGATTGCCATGCTTCTGGCGGGTGGACAAGGAAGCAGATTAGGAGTGCTGACTTCTGACGTGGCAAAACCGGCGGTATCCTTTGGGGGAAAGTACCGCATAATTGATTTTCCACTGAGTAATTGTATCAATTCGGGCATTGATACCGTGGGCGTTTTGACCCAGTACCAGCCTTTGGTGCTGAATTCGCATATTGGTATTGGTATTCCGTGGGATCTGGATCGTAATAATGGTGGCGTGGCAGTGCTTCCGCCATATGAGAGGAGTGACACAAGTGAATGGTATACAGGAACGGCAAATGCCATTTACCAGAACCTCAAATACATGGAGCGTTACAATCCGGAATATGTTCTGATCTTATCCGGTGATCATATCTACAAGATGGACTATGAGGCTATGCTGGATTTCCACAAGCAAAAGAATGCGGATGTGACGATCGCAGCCATACCGGTTCCTATGGAGGAGGCAAGCCGTTTTGGTGTCGTATTGACGGATGAGGATAAGCAGATCACGGAGTTTGAGGAAAAGCCGGAACATCCGAGAAGCAATCTGGCATCTATGGGTATCTACATATTCAGTTGGCCGGTCTTACGGGATTCTCTGATCGCCATGAAAGATCAGAGCAACTGTGACTTTGGCAAGCACATCATCCCTTATTGTCATGAGGGCGGCAAGCGTCTGTTTGCTTATGAGTTTAATGATTATTGGAAGGATGTCGGGACGCTGGGTTCCTATTGGGAAGCCAATATGGAATTGATCGATCTGATCCCGGAGTTCAACTTATACGAAGAATACTGGAAGATCTACACCAAGCAGGATATCATCGAGCCGCAGTATAT
>CAVGHS010000135.1:0-4718 GCA_963629085.1 bacterium | reverse complement strand
ACATAGACTCATAATACAATGAAAAAAGTATAAACTTTTCTAAAATTTCTATAAATCACATAGTTAAAGCAAAAAATAAAAGGTCACAGGGATTTTCAAAACATTTCCCTGTGACCTCTTTTACATTTTTCCATAATTAGCCGACCGATGACAAACCATTCATCTTTTCTAATCTGATGATACGTTCCGAATGATCAGATACAACCGACTTCAAAACATCTGTATCTGTTTTCATCTGTTCATGGCTCTCGATGGATATTTCATACTTTTTGTACTCCGTATTGACAACCTTGCACAGATCTTGCAGACTTGGCACTACATAATTCTCAAGAAGTAACTCGACATTCGTCATTCGCTCCTTTAAGCCTGAGATATCCGCCTTGATTGGATTCAACTTTTCATCTAGTTTCTGATCCAACTTTTCATCCAATTTCTGGTCCAGTTTCTCATCCAACTTCGTGTCTAACTTCTCATCCAGCATATCTGACATGATACCTGTCATCGCGACCAGCAATTCTTCATTTGTCATAACTCTGCCCCCTTTCCTGCAAATTCCCCTTGGTAAATGATATCAGTTGATATGCTACTGATTGTACGCTCCCCTAGAGGAATTTGCAAGAACTTTTTTCATAAATGACACAATAAATATATCTTCTTATAAATCCCATTCCGCCTGTCTGGTGTGCAAAAGTTCATGCGACTTATGCGATAAAGGCTGATTCAGGAATTTATCGTAAATCTGGACGATTGCCGGATTTTCATGCGAGAAGCGCAACTGGCTTCCTTTATCCAACGCATACAACTTCTGACCACGCTGGCACGCCAATTCCAAGCCATCATGGATCGGTTGTCCACCGCCTCCGGCACATCCGCCCGGACAAGCCATCACTTCTACGAAATCATAAGAAACTTCGCCTCTGCTGATACGCTCCATCAGATTTCTGACATTTCCAAGTCCACTGACAACTGCTGCATGTACCGGCGTACCAGCAATATCCACGGTCACTTCCCGAATGCCGTCTTCTCCACGCACGATAGCAAAATCATCCGCCCCAGGATTCTTTCCGGTCACAAAATAATATGCACTGCGCAGTGCTGCCTCCATAACACCACCGGTCGCTCCAAAGATCACACCCGCTCCGGTACCAATGCCGAGCGGCTCGTCAAATGCATCCTCTTCCAATGTATCGATGTTGACTTGGGCTGCACGCAGCATACGGATAAATTCTCTGGTCGTAAGTGCCACATCCACGTCCCGATCTGCTCCACTGTCATTTACCTGCGGTACTGCACACTCATACTTTTTGGCAGTACAAGGCATGATGGAAACGCAGGTGATCTTATCCGGTGTCACACCTAAGATATCTGCATAATATGTTTTGGCAACCGCGCCAAACATCTGCTGTGGCGACTTTGCCGTTGACAAATGATCTGTATAATCCGGGAACTGTGATTTCATAAAGCGCACCCACCCCGGACAGCAGGATGTAAACATTGGCATTTTTGCATCTTTTCCATGAGAAAGACGCTCCAGCAACTCATGTCCTTCTTCCATGATCGTAAGATCCGCGGAAAAGTCTGTGTCAAAAATATAGTCAAAGCCAATCTGTCTTGCGGCAGATACCATCTTTCCTACGGTCGCCTGCTCTGCAGAAAGTCCGAAGCCCTCGCCCCACGCGGCACGGACTGCCGGAGCGATCTGGGCAATTACGATCTGATCCGGATCCATGATGGCATCCATGACCTTGACAGTATCGTTGCGTTCACGAAGTGCACCGGTCGGGCAATGCGTGATACACTGTCCACAAAGAGCACAATCCATATCTTCGATATTTTTCATATCCACAGTGCTGACACTGGTACGTTTTCCTGTGTTGATAATATCCCACACGCCCATGGTCTGGATCTTGTCACATACCTGCACACAACGCATACATTTGATACATTTTGCAGAATCACGGATGATCGGAAAAGAATGATCCCATGGCTGGTTCTCAATCTCGATCTTATATGGGATCTCAATAATATTTAACTCTCTGGCAAGTCTCTGCAAATTGCAATCATTGCCTCTTACACAGGTTGCGCAGCGAAAATCATGCTGTGATAAGATCAATTCCACGTTGGTACGTCTTGCAGACTGTACCTTTGGACTGTTGGTAAAGATCTCCATTCCCTCTTCCACTACATTATTACATGCAGCAACAAGGTTCTTTTTCCCACCGATCTCTACCAGACAGACACGGCAGGCGCCGATCTCATTGATCTCCTTTAAATAGCAGAGCGTAGGGATGCGAATGCCTTTTTCTCTGGCAGCATCCAAAATCGTCGTGCCCTTTTCTACCTGAATCTCTATTCCGTTAATCTTGGCATTTACCATCTTAATTCCCTACCTCCTCTCAGTACACCGCATCCATAGTGATCGCAGCGCAGACATCTGGCTGCTTCCTGGATGGTCTCTTCACGGCTCATAGCATTCTCAATGCCGTCAAAGTCGTTCTTGCGTTCACACGCTTCTCTTTCTGTCAAATGGATACGTCCACTTGGCAGTTTGTCATTCATAAGAGGAGATGGGATATCCACATCTACGGTAATCTCGTGATGATATCCCAAATATTCATCAATATTGGCAGCCACTACCTTTCCTGCGGCGATCGCCTTGATCACGGTTGCCGGTCCGGATACACAGTCTCCACCGGAAAATACGCCCGGATTTCCGGTCGTCTTGCCGCCCTCATCCGTGATGATACGGTTCCATTTTGTGGAAATGCCCTGTTCCTCAAACTGATCACTCTCGATATCCTGCCCGATAGCAACCAAAATAATATCTGCCGACATGCGAACCGGATCCTTGTCTGCCTTATTGGACTTTGGTCTGCCATTGCGATCATAAAGTCCACTGATCTGCGGCTGTGTCCAAAGCGCCACTGCCTTGCCTTCTTCATCTGCCTCTACACGAAGCGGTGCCTGCAGGGTAAATAATTCTACCCCTTCCTCAATGGCTCCACGCACCTCTACCGGTGATGCTGTCATATCTTTTTCCTGACGTCTGTAAACAATGCTCACCTTTTCTGCATTGGCACGAATGGCTGTTCTAGCACAGTCCATGGCAACATTTCCGCCACCGATAACTACTACCTTTTGTCCGCTAAAGTCTAAGCGCTTTTCCAGTCCTACGTCGCGCAGCAGGTTGACTGCCGATATAACATTCAGACTGTCTGCACCTTCAATGTCAAAGTTCTTGTCCGTCTGTGCACCAATAGAAATATAAACGGCATCATATTCCTTTTCCAGATCTGCCATGGAAATATCCCGTCCGATCCGGGTATTTAAGTGCACTTCCACACCGGTCTTTAATATGTAATCGATATCCTGTGCCAGACGTTTACGCGGGAAACGATAATTCGGAATACCATAGCGAAGCATTCCGCCCAGTGCCGGTTTTTCCTCAAATACCACGGTCTGATGTCCCATCAGTTGCAGGTAATACGCGGTCGTAAGACCACTTGGGCCGCCACCGATGATGGCAATACGTTTGCCCGTCGGCTCTGCCTTTGGCGGTACCGGAATGGAATCCAGATCTGCACAATCTACGGCAGACCGCTTGAGTCCACGAATATTGACCGAAGAATCCAGCATATTTCTGCGGCATCTCTGCTCGCAAGGATGCTCGCAGATCAATGCACATGCCACCGGAAATGGATTGTCTTTTCGGATCAGGCGCACTGCGTCCTCATATCTTCCTGCTCCGGTAAGCGCGATGTAGCCCGGAATGTCTACATGTGCCGGACACTGGTCGATACATGGGATCGGCTGTTCAAAACTACCGCTGCATCTGTGATGCTTTACATGTGAAATGTAGTCCTCCTGCAAGCCGTCCAGTCCCACCAGCACCATACGCGCCGCCTCAAAACCGATCGCGCAGTCTGCTGACAATTCGATGTTCTTTGCCGTCTTTTCAATCAAAGTCAGTGTGTCCTCTGTCGCCCGGTTGTTCAGAACATCTTCTAACAGATCCTCCAATTTGCCCAAGCCATCCCGGCACGGCACACACTTTCCGCAACTCTGCGCATGACATACCTTTAGCATGGCAAGCTGCATTTCCACCAGACATACTCCCGGTGGGCTGGCGATGATTCGCTGCTTAAATTCCTTGGCAAGTGTCAAGGTCGTAGACGATGCACGATCATCTGTCATAACCGTTAATCTACTCAATGTAAAATCCCCCTTTACTTCTTCTTTATCTTTTCAGAACTACCCCTTTATTCCAAAAAGACTTTGCATACTTATATGTATTTTTTATTATACAGGTGGGGAAAAACGATAGCAAGAATTGATAATTTTTTCACGTTGTTTTTACTAGAAAGAACACAACAAAAAACCGCTGCAAGTCTTGTCCCTACTGGCTTTGCAACGGTTTTTCAACATTTTTTGATAATGAGACACGGGGGATTCGAACCCCCGACAACCTGATTAAAAGTCAGGTGCTCTACCAACTGAGCTAGTATCCCCTATATCAGATTACAACAAAAGCAAGCTGGGCTAGCAGGATTCGAACCTGCGAATGCTGGAATCAAAATCCAGTGCCTTACCGCTTGGCGATAGCCCAACAACTTCATAATGTTGCTCTATCGCAACAAAGGTGGATAAAGGGATTCGAACCCTTGGCCTCCAGAGCCACAATCTGGCGCGCTAACCAACTGCGCTATACCCACCATATT
>CAVGHS010000134.1:0-4749 GCA_963629085.1 bacterium | reverse complement strand
ATTTTATACTCGCCGGAAGACATTCTGACAAATGAAGCAAGGTCTGACGATATTGTTAAAGATGGATTTAAGATCCTCATTAAAACAGATGCGACTGAGGCGGATATCCGCGAGATCGTACAGCCGGGCTATGACCTGACCAAGGTTGAGGTATATGAATGTACGGCGCAGGAATTCCAGTTGGGCTTCGAGGCAGAGGGGGCACAGATCCTGATCGATCTGGATTCCTCCGTGGAGGAGATCGAAAAACGGGCAGATGCCAAAGAGGGGCAGACAGAGGCTGCACCGAAAAAGAAGATTGCACCCGGTGATTTCGTTATTGCCTCCAAGGAACCGGGCAAGGGCAAGAACCTTGCCAAAGACCGTCCAACGAAAAAGGATAAGGCTTCTTTTATCAGCGTGGATATCGCCAAGATGGATCAACTCATGGATCTGATCGGGGAACTGGTTATTTCCCAGTCGGTTGTCTTACAAAATCCGGATCTGAAAGTGCCGGGACTGAATCTGGACAACTTCAACAAAGCAGCCGGACAGATGAAAAAGATCTCGACCGATCTGCAAAATGTCATTATGAGCATGCGTATGGTTCCGCTGACCAATACCTTCCAGAAGATGAACCGTATCGTCTTTGAAATGTCGCGGAAATTGGGCAAGGATGTGACTTTTGAAATGATCGGCGATACGACAGAAGTAGATAAGAATATCATCGAACATATTTCGGATCCGCTCATGCATCTGGTGCGCAATTCCATGGATCATGGTATCGAGACCAATGAGGAAAGACAGGCGAGCGGCAAACAGGAAAAGGCAAAGGTCACACTTTCCGCCAAGACAGAATCCGGTAAAGTATGGATCTCTGTAGCGGACAATGGCAAGGGGCTGGATCGGAATCAGATCATGGCAAAAGCCAGACAGCAGGGCTTATTGGAACCGGGCAGACCGGAATCTTCTTATTCTGATAAAGAAGTTTATCAGTTTATCACACTTCCGGGCTTTTCGACCAATAAGAAAGTTACAGAATTTTCCGGCAGAGGCGTAGGCATGGATGTCGTTGTTTCCAATCTGCAAAAGATCGGAGGTACTTTAGAGATCGACAGCCTGCCCGGTCAGGGAAGTACGATGAACTTAAAGATCCCATTGACACTTGCCATTATTGATGGCATTGTTATGGATGTAGGGGATTCTTCTTTTGTCATGGAGACAGGAGCCGTAAGGGAATTCGTACATGTCACGGAGGATATGCTCATCCATGAGCCGGATGGCAGAGAGTCTGTTATGATCCGTGGAGCATGTTATCCGGTCATCCGTCTGGGTAATCTTTATGAGTTACATGACTATGAGACCAAGATTGAAAATGGTATGATGGTTCTTGTAGAGATTGAAAAAAATGTAGTCTGTCTATTTGTAGACCGTTTGGTCGGCAAACAGGAGATCGTTGTCAAACCGATACCGGAGTACATAAAAAAAGTCAAAGGCTTGTCGGGATGCACACAACTGGGAGATGGAAGCATCGCATTGATCCTGGATGCTGCCGGTCTGATGGAATACTAGGAAAGGACGAAAGAAGATGAGTGAGTTTGACACACAAAAGGACAAATATGTGACTTTCCAGTCGGGGAGTGAATATTTTGGACTCAAGATCGAATATGTCAATGAGATTATTGTTTTTCAAGAGATAACAGAGATTCCGGAAAGCCCGGAATATGTCAAGGGATTGATCAATCTGCGCGGTAAGATCATACCGGTCGTGGATGTCCGCCTGCGTTTTCATCAGGAACCGATCCCTTATACGGACAGAACCTGTATCATCGTCATCCGTTATGAACAGATGGTCGTTGGTCTGATCGTAGAAAAAATTGCTGAGGTCGTAGAGATACCGGCAGAAAATATTTTACCTTCGCCTTCGATTGGCAAAAATGATAATGCCAAAAGCCGATTCGTATCCGGTATAGGTAAAGTTGGAAATGATGTCAAGTTGTTGTTAGATCCCGCCAAATTACTTGGGGACGAAGATGCCGCACTGGTGGGACATTTGAATAATGAAGATGAGAGTGTAGAAGGAGAAGAGTAACATGAAAGAGAAAAAAGCAATTAAGGTACACACATTATTGATCTTTGCATTTATTGTGCCGGAGATCTTATTGCTCATGACACAGATTTTTTCTTATCAGTCTGTGGCTAAGGCACAGCGTGGCATGATGTCACCAAAATACTTACAGTCTTATAATGTATTTTTGTTTATTGAATTGGTGATCTGTATTGTCCTGATCACTACGATCTGTATCACGGTTTCCAGAAGTATCCGTACATCACTGGCAAGTTTGAATGCGGCAGCAAGAGAGATTGCTAAGGGAAATGTGGATGTGGAATTAAAGAAAAAGCGTAATGATGAGTTCGGCGAACTGGTGGATTCTTTCCAGATGGTCGTAGACAATATCCGCTACCAGTCACAGGTGGCAGAAGAGGTGGCAGATGGCAATCTGATGATCGATGTCAAGCCTTCTTCAGATAGCGATGCACTTGGCGCAGCCCTCAAGGATATGGTAGAGAAGAACCAGACGACTTTGTCACATATTACCGATGCAGCCATGCAGGTATCGACCAGTTCTTCTGAGGTAGCAAATGCATCTGAGGCATTGGCACAGGGATCTACCGAGCAGGCAAGTGCGATCGAGGAGATCACAGCCTCTATCAGCGATGTAGCCGGCAAGACCAAGGAAAATGCCCAGGAGGCATCCAACGCAGCAGAATTAGTAGAACATGCTTTGGATAACGTACATAGAGGCAATGACCAGATGAGCGAGATGATGAACGCCATGCGTGATATCAACGATTCTTCTGAGAGCATTTCCAAGATCATCAAGGTGATCGATGACATTGCCTTCCAGACCAACATCCTTGCATTGAATGCTGCAGTAGAGGCAGCAAGAGCAGGAGAAGCAGGTAAGGGATTTGCTGTTGTTGCAGAAGAAGTCAGAAATCTTGCAGCAAAGAGTGCTACAGCAGCCTCTGAGACCGCAGAACTGATCGAAGACTCCATCCATAAAGTCAATGCAGGATCCAAGATCGCCTCTGAGACAGCAAGCGCTTTGGCAGAAATCACAAGTGCTGTAGAGGAGAGTGAAGGCATTATCCTTGGCATTTCCGAGGCATCCAATTATCAGGCAACGGCAATCGCACAGATCAATCAGGCGATCGATCAGGTGTCTCAGGTCGTACAGAATAATTCTGCAACCAGTGAGGAATGTGCCGCAGCCAGCATTGAACTTTCCAACCAGGCAAACCGTATGCAGGAACTTTTATCAACCTATCATCTGGGAGATATGAGCTGTCACGAACTGCCGGAAAGATCTTTTCATGGAGAGGAAAGTGAAGAACCATACATTCATTTAGACGATGGATTTGGAAAATATTAAAATGGAATCCTACGCAGTAAATGATCTGATCGATCATTTGATGGCATTTTTGCATGAAGTCTATGAAAAAGATCCTATGGGCATGGTCATTGACTGTGATGTCAATGTACCAAAAAGGCTGACAGGCGATCTGCAAACAAGGGAACAGGATATTTTACAAAGGATACAAAAGGTCTTAAGTTACGGCGAGACCGGACTATTGGTCATACGCCTGACTTATGAAAGAAGCCTGCCGACAGGCAATCTGCTTGTGCTCATACAGGCTTATCCTACCCGGGAGCAGGGACAGGAATCGAATGGAATGATGGGGAGAACCGAGACATTGGTTCTCCCTCAATTACTTGTAGAGGAAGGTCCGCTGCTTGCTTGTAAAGAACCCCGTCAACTGATCGGTTATTATGAGAGACAACAGAATACGGATGCAAGAGAACGACAGGCATACCGGATCACACAGGAACATCTGGCACAACAGATGGGGCTGCCTTTTGTTGTTTGTGGCACCATACAGGATCTGCAGGCGGAATTGCAAAAGCAAAAGGATGTCTGCCTAATGCTATCTCTGGCACAGTATGAGGTACATCAGGCGTATTTTTCCCACCTGCCGGAACAGGTGCGTCTTATTGTTTTCTGCCGACAGGGGCACAGGATAGAAGGACGCACGAACCAGATCGAACTCTATGTTCCTTTCAGTAGTCTGGAATTGGCGGATGCGATCGCAAGTCCATTGCCGGAAAAAGAAGAAATCCTGCCTAGCTTAGACAAATCCGCAGGACGGCTCTATTGTGGCAACGATGAGATCTATCATAAGATCTTAAAAGACTATGCCATGCGGGGCAGTCATAACTGGGAGAGGATAGAAACTCTGTTTACGGAGCAAGCGTGGGACAATTATACGGTTGAGGTACATGGAATCAAGAGTTCCATGAAAGCGATCGGAGCCATGGAATTGTCAGAGGAGGCAAAGGCTTTGGAAACAGCCGGAAAAGATGGAAACATTCCTTATATCCTGTCCCACCACGAAAAAATGATGCAGTGTTTCATCCGGGATATTCATAGCATACAGACATATTTTGATATGCCGCTTTCTCCACGAAAAGATGTAGGAGCAGAAAGTGAAGAAAGGGCATCTGTCAACTTATCCGAGACAGAGAAAAAAGAACTTCTGACGCGGTTGGAAGATGCAGCATACGGGCTGGATGGACAGGAAATGTTAAGGATACTTGAGCCACTGGAGGAGACCGGCGGTTTTGCAGGACTTTTGCAGGAAGTAGAGCGAAAGATCGAGGAGAATGGCGTCAAGGGATGCGAGCGTGCTCTGGCAGAAGATTTTGAC
>CAVGHS010000133.1:0-4903 GCA_963629085.1 bacterium | reverse complement strand
CTCAACCAGCGCCTGCCGGAAGATATCGTGGTGCAGGAGTCCTGTCAGGTGGCGGAGGATTTTCACCCACGTTTTTCCAAAAGTATCAAGACCTATGAGTATAAGATTTTAAATTGTCGTTTTCGTCAGCCTCTGGAACGGCAGACAAGTTATTTTTACCACTATCCGCTGGATGTGGATGCCATGCAAAAGGCGGCGGCTTATCTGGTGGGAGAACATGACTTTACTTCCTTTGCGTCCGTGCATGCGCAGACCAATACTTATGTGCGTACGATCTATGCACTGGATGTGGTGCGTCAGGAAGACATGATCCGCATTCGTGTGCAGGGGAATGGATTTCTTTATAATATGGTGCGCATCATAGCAGGAACCCTGATCCAGGTGGGCGCAGGGATCAAGCAGTCGGAGGATATGGAAAGCATTCTTGCGGGAAAGGACAGAGAATTGGCAGGACCGACAGCACCGGCGCATGGACTTACCATGATTGGACTGGAATATTTATAGAAAAGAATTGACAAAAGACCGTGTGCGTAATATAATGTAACGGCTGATGTAGTTTAGAAGCACAGTTTCATTAGCCCCGAAACGTGTTTTGACTATAGACAAGTTGGTTATCGTATTTCGGACATTGTACGAGACTGACGCTTTATGTTATTTAAGGAGGAAACCAAATGAAGACTTATATGCCAAACCCAAGTCAGGTTGAGAGAAAATGGTATGTAGTAGATGCAGAAGGACAGACATTAGGTCGTCTTGCTTCTGAAGTTGCTAAGGTATTAAGAGGAAAGAACAAAGCGATTTACACACCTCATGCTGATTGCGGAGATTATGTGATCGTTGTTAATGCAGAGAAGATCAAGGTTACTGGTAAGAAGTTAGACCAGAAGATCTATTATCATCATTCAGACTATGTTGGTGGAATGAAAGAGACAACTTTAAAGGAGATGTTAGCTAAGCATCCTGACAGAGTTATCGAACATGCAGTTAAGGGAATGCTTCCAAAGGGACCTTTAGGAAGAGAGATGTACACAAAATTATTTGTATACGCTGGCCCAGATCACAAGCATGCAGCTCAGAAACCAGAAGAGTTGACATTTTAATTCGGTAAGGAGGTAAATCACATTGGCTAATACAAAGTATTACGGAACAGGAAGAAGAAAATCATCTGTTGCTAGAGTATATTTAGTACCTGGAACAGGTAAGATCACAATCAATAAAAGAGATATCGATGAGTATCTTGGACTTGAGACTTTAAAGGTTGTTGTTCGTCAGCCACTCGTTGCTACAGACAATCTTGACAAGTTCGACGTTTTAGTAAACGTTAAGGGTGGCGGTTACACAGGTCAGGCTGGTGCCATCAGACACGGTATTGCTAGAGCATTACTTCAGGTAGATGCTGATTATAGACCGGTTCTGAAGTCTAACGGATATCTTACAAGAGATCCTAGAATGAAAGAACGTAAGAAGTACGGCTTGAAGGCAGCTCGTAGAGCACCACAGTTCTCTAAGAGATAATCATTCTATTGCAGAATTTTATACGATTTCAATATCCCCGAGGTATATACCTCGGGGATTTTTTGAAGTCCCCATCATCATTTCTTAACCAAATCTTAAACACTTGCCTCATTGAATCTTAATGGCACAAAAGCCACAATAGATATGTAAGAAAAACATATCTGTTGTGGCTTTTTCTATATGAAAAATGCAGCCATTTCTAAAGAAAAGGTTCAGAAAAGTTAAGAAGTGTTTTTAGGGGATTGTTAAGAAATAAAGACCATACTAAAGGGCGAAAAAGATTGTAACAAAGGATGCTTTTCTGCGTCTAATGATAGAAGGCAAGAAAGAAAGGACAAAGAGATGAAAAACGTACTGGATTATTTGGAAAAAACAGCAAAGCAGTATCCGACACAGATCGCCGTAGAGGACCAGCATACATCCTTGATGTGGGCGGAACTGGTCTATCGGGCAAAGCGGATCGGCAGTATTTTATGCGATCAGATGAAAAGACAGGATGCCGTGGTTATCGTGGCGGAAAAGAGTACCCAGACCTTGGCACTCATGTTTGGCGTTTTATATGCAGGCGGCTTTTATGTGATGGTCGATCCTATGCAGCCTAAAGATCGTATCCAGAGGATCTTTTCGGTTTTACGACCAAGTCTTGTGATCGCAGATGAAAAATACATAGAAAATCTAAATGAGATACTCGGTACCATGCAAGAGGAAGAATCAGAGGATGTGCAAAAGATCATGACTATGCAGTCCTTGCCTTCTTTCTGTGAAGTAAAGAAAGAGGAGAATCGTAACATGGAAAATCCAGCAGCACAGCCGTGGGATGATCTGATGGCGGAAGTCAAACTCCAGAAGATCCGCGCACAGAGCCAGCCGACCGACATCCTCTATGGTATTTTTACTTCCGGTTCCACCGGTATGCCAAAAGGGATTGCCGTCAGCCATGGCGCAGTCATTGACTTTATTTCGCATTTTACCCAGACCTTTTCTATTACCAAAGAAGACCGATTGGGCAATCAGGCGCCTTTTGACTTTGATGTGTCGGTCAAGGATATCTATTCCTGCGTGATGACCGGAGCGACATTGGTACTTATACCGCGTACCTATTTTTCGGCACCGCCACTGCTCTTGGACTATCTGTGCGATCGGCATGTGACAAGTTTGACCTGGGCAGTATCGGCACTGACCATTATTTCTTCTCTGGGAGGCTTGAAATATCGGGTGCCGACAGAGATAAGACGAGTCATGTTCAGTGGCGAAGTCATGCCAAATAAACAGTTAAGACTCTGGCAGGATGCCTTGCCTGATGCTATGTTTGTCAATCTTTACGGACCATCGGAGATTACCTGCAACTGTACCTATCATATCATCGATCATGTGGCAAACGAGGGCGAGAAGTTACCGATCGGAAAGGCATTTGCCAGGCGACAGGTATTTCTTTTGGATGAACAAAATCGGATCATCACAGAAGCAGGGCGGCAGGGCGAGATCTGTGTCAGCGGTCAGTCCCTTGCCAACGGCTATTACAACAATGAAGTGGAGACTAGAAAGCACTTCTGTTATCTGGAAAAAGAACAGTTGCCACCGGATATGACAGGTCAAGTCCTGACGGAGGGACAACGCTTTTACCATACGGGAGATCTGGGATATTTTGACGAATCGGGCTTGTTGTATTTTTGCGGGCGCAAGGATTTTCAGATCAAACATATGGGACACAGGATTGAACTGGAGGAGATTGAGCAGGCCATGGATCTTGTGCCAAATCTCAAGCGTTCCTGCTGCCTGATGGATGCCGCACACAACCGGATCGTTGCCTTTTATCTGGGAAATGTCGGCAGTGCGGAGATCCGCAGGTCTTTGAAAGAACATGTGCCGGACTATATGGTGCCGCGCAAGTTCATTCAGGCAGAGACTTTTCCGCTCAATAAAAATGGAAAGACCGACCGGGCTTATTTCAAGAGCATATTGGAATCGGCATAGGTTAGGACAAAAAGTTAGGAGATAGGAAGATGCAAGAAGAAAATTTTTCATACATAGACCGGTTGGATGAGACTGTCTTAGACGAAGCCATCCTGCGCTTTGGTACACCAACCTATGTTTTTGATGTGGAGCAGGCAAAAAAGCGTGCCCGGACATTTCATCAGATTCTTGGAGATCGGGCAGAACTCTGCTATGCCATGAAAGCCAATCCCTTTTTGGTAACAGCCATGGCAGAGGAGGTCGATCGTATAGAAGTCTGTTCCATGGGCGAATACCGCATCTGCAAAAAGAAAGAAATTCCGCCGGAGAAACTTTTGATCTCCGGGGTCATGAAAGACCGGGATGATCTGTGGGAGATTCTGGAGACCTATGGAAACCGCTGCCATTATACGATTGAATCTCTAAATCAGTATGCCATTTTAAACGAATGGGCAAGAACAAATGGAAAAAAGATCCCGGTATATTTACGCCTGACTTCTGGCAATCAGTTCGGCATGGACGAGGAGACCCTGACCAACATCATCGAACTGGAACAGGATAAAAATCTTTTGGAGATCTGCGGTATCCATTATTTTTCCGGGACACAGAAGAAAGAGAAAAAGACCTTGGGAGAATTGACATATCTGGATGGCTTTTTTGCCAGCCTCAAGGAAAAAACGGGATATGAGGTCAAAGAACTGGAATATGGACCGGGACTGGCGGTGCCGTATTTTGCCAGACAGACGGATGAGCGTGCCAAGACGTTAGAAGCCATCACGAAATCCTTGGCAGATATGCAGTGGCAGGGCAAGGTTACCTTGGAAATGGGACGTGCCTTTGTGGCAGATTGTGGTTATTATATTACGACCGTCAAGGATACCAAGCGAAGCGGTGATCAGAATTACTGCATTATTGACGGTGGTATGCATCAGGTCAATTATGACGGACAGATCCGGGGTATGTATCAGCCTAAATTGACCATCCGTCCGCAGGGCGCCAGAGGCATTTACCAGAATTGGACGATCTGCGGAGAACTCTGCACGGGAAACGATATTCTGGTGCAGGATATCAAGATTGATGATCTGCGGGTCGGCTCGACCATTATTTTTGAAAATACCGGAGCCTATGCGGTCACCGAGGGCATGGCGCTTTTCTTAAGTCATGTGCTTCCGGCGGTCGTTCTTTACGATCCGGTCGGCGGTTTTACACAAGTCCGGGCAAGGCGCGAGACTTATGTTTGGAACTCATAAGAAATACAGAACAAGAGGAGAAAGAAAAATGGAAGAATTACTTAATATCTTAAATGACGTGGATGACAGCATTGATTGGGAACATGAGGAGGGATTGATCGACAACCGTATCTTAGATTCCTTTGGCGTGATCTCCCTCGTGGCGGAATTGGATGAGACCTTTGACATTGAGATCGAGGCATCCG
>CAVGHS010000132.1:0-4936 GCA_963629085.1 bacterium | reverse complement strand
ATAGACAATACCAATGATGGGACTTGTCAAAAGCAGGATGGTCACCATATGCACACCCAGCCCTAAGACATCCGTCGTTAAGAATTGTGCCATAATGGCTTTTCGAAAGATAAAACAAAAGGCTCCTGCCACGATACTGATTGCAAAGACCAGAATGGATAATTTGCGTACGACTTCCTTTAAACGCGGAATGTTCTGCGCTCCGTAATTATAGGAGATCAGTGCCTGACAGCCCATACCAACTGCCATGACAAGGGTGGTCGCGATCATGGTACATTTGCCAGCCGCAGCCATGGCGGCAAGTGCATCAGTGCCATAGCCGCTCAAGATCTGGTTGCTGAAGGTAGACGCAAAACCGGATAAGATACTGGCAATGGCATTTGGCAGTCCCAGGATCAGGATATGTCCAATCGCCGGCACATCTTTCGCTGCATAGGCAAGGGAAAAGGACATGACCTGCGACTTCTTTAACATGACATAGATATAATAAAGAACCGCCAGAACATTGCCTGCCACGGATGCCAGTGCGGCTCCTGCCACGCCCCAGTGGAATACCAGGATAAAGATGGGATCTAAGATCAGGTTTACCATGGTGCCGATCAGATTGCCCACAAAACCTTCCATAACAGAACCTTCTGCACGGAATAAAAGTGCAAGGGATGTGGAGATCATCATAAAAGGAGATCCTAAAACGACCGGTATCATATACTTCTTGGCATAAAGGGCAACCTTGCCTTTCGCTCCCAAAAAGACAAGCAGAGAATCGGCAAATGTCAGTGCCAATAGGATAAATACGACAGCAAGCACAATGGCTGTCCACATGCAGAGGCTGGCATAGGTCTTTGCCTTATCCTTCTCCCCCGCGCCAAAGGCTTTGGCGATCATGGTACAGCCTCCGTTTCCCAACATCATGGCGACCGCTGACATGATGGAAAATACCGGAGATACCACGGAGACTGCCGCTACCTGTGCATTGTCTCCCAGTCTTGCGATAAAAAACATATCTGCAATATTGTAAAAGATCATGAGCAGCATGATCACCGCAGACGGAATTGCCATGGAGGCAATGGCTTTCCAGACTGACCCGCTTTTCATCATTTCTTCATTCTTCATCTCTATCCACTCCTTTTCTGTCCTTATCCCGACTTTTCAACTCTGCGTCGTTTTTCCAACTCATAGTTGCATTTCCAACTTACAGTTGTTATTATAAGGACAGATAGGAGCAAAAACAATCAGCAGATAGGCGCCACTTCGTTGGTTAAGCAACGTTTCTTCTCAGATTCGTTGTTTTTCTGTCAAAGCAAAGGAGATTCTTATGGATATTCGCGTACAAAAAACAAAAAAAGCGATCACTACCGCCTTTCTTACCTTGGCAACCAAAAAACCGATCGAAAAGATCACCGTAACCGATATTGTAAAAGAAGCACAGATCAACAAGTCTACCTTTTATGCACATTATCGGGATATCTACGACCTGACCGATACCCTATTAAAAGATGCTACCGCAAGCGTTGTCGCCCATATGAACTTCATTTCCAATATGTTTGAGGATCCCCATGCCTTTTTTCTGGATATGTATGACGCGCTTTCCATCTGCGGGAGCGACAATATCCAGCCCTTTAGTCGCGGCAGCATTAAATTCAGTGAACAGTTGTCTATCGCCCTCAACGAAAAGGCAATCGAGCATGGCTTGCAGCCGGACAACTATCACTATGTCGGTGCCCTGCTTACTTTTACCATCAATGGCATCATCGGTCTTCACAAGACCAAAACGCCTGACATAAACGATGAGGACTTAGAAACCCTTGCCACTTTTTTTGAAAACGGCATAAAAGCGATCGCACCCTAAAAAGAACCCATAGCAAAGCGACACAAATCTGCCGTCCTGCTATGGGTTCTTCTATATCACTATAAGATGTCCGTATGTATGATAAAATTATAAGTCGATTCTGCCTGCGTATTCGCTTTCCCCTGAAGTCACTACATAATAAGCCGCTCTTTCTTCCGGCTTGATATATACCTTGATGTCAGAGATAGCCTTTCTCTTGTTCTCTGCCTTGAATGCAGCCTGCGCATTGGCGATGATCTCGTCAACCTTGAAGTCTTCTCCGCCAAACTGTAATACCGCAGATTTGGTCATTTCCGGCTTTTTCTTGGTAGTCTTTCTGGTCGTAGCCTTTTTTGCTGTCTTTTTGACAGTATCGCTTGCCTTCTTGGTCTCGGTAACGACAGCCTCTGCCTGCTTTTCTGCCTCTTTCTTGACTTCGGTAGCCACATTTTCAGCCTGCTTCTTGGTCTCACTTGCGGCTGCCTCGGTCGCCTTCTTTGCTTTCTCAGCACCAGCCTTTACAGAAGATGCTGCCTTGCTTGCTGCAACCTTTACGCTCTCTGTGGCTTTCTTGGCTTCCTCAGCCATCTTCTTCATATCAACTTTTTTTGTATCTGCCATAACAAACACTCCTTTTCCTCTGATAACTTTTATCTGTTACTAACTTTTATTATACACATTCTTGCAAAAATATCCAATTTAAAAGGTTATTTTATCATCTAAAGTAGTAAAAAAAGAATCGGTCGTGATCTTGTCGTTCTTATCGATCGTGATCTTATCCCATAATTTCTGGTTGAAATCCGAATAATAGTCCGTCTCGATCGCGGAGATCACATCCTCCATCGCCTGTTCCTGTCGCTGACTGACAATGGCAACCTTGTTCTGCTCTGAGAGTTCTTCGTTGTATTTATTGACACATTCAAAAAAATAGTAACCATCCTCTGTCTGGATCATATCGGAAATATCCCCATCATCCAACTGGAATACCACATCCTCCACGGCTGTGTCATAGGTATTCCTGCCAAAAGTCACATGAATGGTATCAGCCTGACTATAAGAACTTGCCAGACGATCAAAGGATGCCCCGTTCTTCAACTGGGTCGCAATATCTTTTGCCAAAGATGCATCTGTCACATAGATGACATTGGCCTCCATGATCCGTGCCTCATCCTCACTGACATTCTCATCGACACCGCTCATCAACTGCTTGTAGACCTTTTCCGCCAGCGCATAATGCTCATACATCCCGGTGATGTCCTTTTTGGAAGCCCCGGTGTACTTGCGCTCCGTCCGGTTCAAAGACTTATAATAGGTCTCTGCCGCCTGCGCCACCTTATCTTTTTCATCCTCTGAAAGTGTGATCTCCTTGGTCTGGGCATACATATCCAGCGAGTAGACCTTGGTCAGATGGCTGATCACTGCATCCTTGATACTCTCCTCCATGGTCTTGGTATCATAATCATCTGACCACAGATCTGTATCATAGATCTTTCCATACAGATTCTTATAATTTGCCAGATAGACTTTTGCTTCTTCGCGCGAGCACGCCATCTGACCGATCTTAAATACCGTGTGTCCTCCACTCTTGGAGGCAAAATACACCTGTCTGTCCCCGATGGAACAGCCTGTAAAAAGCAGACCCATCCCTAAAGTCAGAGCCAGCAAAAGCGCCGGTATTCTCTTCTTATATTGTCTCATACAACTATCCTTCTACTACCAGATATCGTCCGTCTCCGATGGCAAAGACTTCCTCTGCCTCTAAGATCTCCTCTTCTTCCATGCCTACGATATCCATCTCATCTTCCAAATATTCGATGACCTCGTCCTTGTTGTCACAGACCATAGCCATACAATCCTCTAAGAAGGCTTCTGCCTCCTCCGGTGTCTCGGCTACCTCCTCCGGGAATAATTTCAACTGCTGCTCAAGAAATGCCTGAATACATGCCTCATCGTATTCGTAACTGCTCATTTCAAAAGTCCTCCTACTTATTATTTCTTCTTATGTCACAGATCCAACCGTCTGTGTCACAATCGCATTTTCTACGAAACACTGTATAGTATAAATACTTGCCCCTCACAATGCAATGGTTTTTTCCAGATAAAAAGAATAGATTAAAATTTCTTTGACCGGCAGATCCATGGTGCGCCCCAATGCCAGTGCATACAGATGCAACTGCGCCTGATAACGCTTGATGAGTTCCCCGGCATTTTGGACGCGGTCGGTCTTGTAATCCAGCAGGACAATGCCGTCCTCTTCCACAAAGAAAACGTCAATGATCCCCTGCACCAGGACTGTATCCCCCCGACTGTCTGCTCCCTCTTCGTCAAAGAGTTCCTGCGGCAAAAGGCTCATGACAAAAGGCTTTTCCACATAAAGATCCTCTCTTTTTGCCGCCTGCATCATGCGCTTTGCCACCGGTGTCTCCATAAAGGCATAGATGCAGTCCATCTGCAAAAGTTCTTTTTGCTCCGGCGTCATACGCCCCTCATCAAGCATCCGCTCTGCCTGCTCATCCAGACCGGTCCTGCCTGTATAATGGCAAAAATCAAAGCACTCCATAAACCTGTGCATGGCGGTTCCCCGCAAGGCTCCGCGTGAGACCTCCTGTGTCTTTTTCTCTGCGATAAAGGCAGGAACGATCTCTTTTGTCTCCTCTTTCAAAAAGTCCGGACGCACGCTCTGGTCGTCCGCGAATGCCTTTTCCATCTGGGAATGCTTGATCTCCGATACCGAATATTTATTCTTATATTTTCCAACGGATGCGTAAGGATAGACATAAGCCATCTCATCTTCCAGTGCCTTTACCCAGGACGGCTTAGCCTGTCCGCTCAAAGCCTCCAGTGCCTCCTTTTTTGCCTGCTTATCCATCTGTTCCGCAACTTCCGTCACAACGACTTCTTCCGGCGAAATGACCTGTATCGGATAGTTCTCCCGCTTTGCTGCCGTCGCACGCACGATCCACTCCAAATAAGTCTTGGCTCCCTCTCTCTCAAAAAAGGTCAGTTTTCCGCGGTTTTCCTGCCATTTTTCTAAAGTTTCTTCTGCTTTTTTCAGACTTCCCGTCAGGATCAGTTTCTCTCTTGCCCTGGTAAGCGCCACATAAAGAA
>CAVGHS010000131.1:0-5082 GCA_963629085.1 bacterium | reverse complement strand
AAATTTTTTATTACGAATTGCAATTTACCATGCACTTTCAGCCATCTGTGCTAAAATATGCCATAGTAATGATTATACCTTGGAGGCATCATTCCGGGCGGACCTTTTGAAATCGCCGCCGGGATCGGGATGTATTTCGTCAGCAAGCATCAGGGCAAAGAAAAAGGTCAGGAGTAGAATTCGCCGTCTATGCTTTATTTTGGCAGATCCGCCTAATGGCTGCCTCGATCTCGTCCAGCACGCCATCTGTGTCCAGCCGTGTAACATTCAGACACAGGTCGTAGTTTCCGGCATAGCCCCATTCCTGTCCGGTGTAACGCATATGATAGGCACGCCGTCTCTCATCCGTCGCATGAATGGTTTCCCTTGCCTGGCGCAGGGATACATCATGTTTCTTTGCGATTGTTTCTATACGGTCGTCTTCCTCTCCCATCAAAAAGATACGCAAGACATCTTCCCGGTCACCATAGGCATAGTTTCCACATCTGCCCAGCAGGATAAAACCGTCCTCTGGCATAATCTCACCAAGCGCCTGCTTGGGTCTTTTGTATAATGCCTCTTCATCCTCCGCCAAAAGGATTCCATAGGATAAGGTATCTACCGGATTTTCCCCGTAAAAATCCGGGAAACGGTCAATGGTTCCCTTACTGCGGATCAACTGGCTGACCTTCTTTCGATCATAAAAAGGCAATCCGTAACGCTCGGCTAGTTTCTGTCCGATCAGATCTCCCTGACAGCCGCACTCACGCGCTAATGTTATAATCATGCTTTTTTTCCTCCTATAATAAACCGGCAAATACTGATGAAAATACCACGGTAAGCAAGCCTGTGACGGCAATGGCAAGACTGCTCATCGCCCCCTCGACTTCTCCCAGTTCCATCGCCTTAGCCGTTCCAATGGCATGAGAAGATGCTCCGAATGCCAGACCCTTTGCGATCGGATCTGTAATGCGGAAGATCTTACAGATGGCTTCTCCCATGATATTTCCCAAAACGCCGGTGACCACGATCACGGCAACTGTGATCGTCACATAGCCGCCCAATTCCTCGGACACACCCATACCGATCGCTGTCGTGATGGATTTTGGCAAGAGTGTCACATATTCCTGATGCGACAATCCCATCAATAGAGATAAGACAAGTACCGTTCCCATGCTGGTAAAGACTCCTGCCAGAATACCAAGAAGTACCGCCCGCCAATGCCGTTTTAAAAGCTGCCACTGCTCATACAAAGGAATGGCAAGACAGACTGTTGCCGGAGTCAAAAACCAACTCAGATATTTTGCGCCTGCATCATAGGTATCATAATCTACATCTGCGACCACCAAGACTAAGATCGTGATCACAATGGAGATCAGCAGTGGATTTAAGATACCAAGTTTAAACTTTTTCTTTAAGAAGGATCCTGCCAGATAAGCAAGCAGACTGATGGTCACACCTGCAAATAATGATTCCTGAAAAAAACTATTCATCTGCCTGCTCCTTTCTTTCTGCTTTCTTCTGGTCTCTACGGATAATGGCTTGTGACACCAGACCTGTTGCTGCCGCAACAGTGATCAAACTGACAACCGTGATCACGCTGACCGGGACCAGCATGGGCTTTAATACGCCCCAGGAGACCATCAGCCCTACGCCCGCCGGGATGAACATGACCGGCATGATCTCGATCAAAAATTTGCCGGCATCACGCACGGATTCCAATTTAACGATTCCTGTCATCAATGCCAGAAATAAAAGTATCATACCGTAGATACTTGCCGGGATCGGCAAAGGCAAGAGATATTTGAGGCCCTCGCCCATAAAAGTGATCACAAGTATGATCAAAAACTGCTTTAAAAATTTCATTTCTTCTTCCTTTTGCTTCATATGTATAGTATGTGCTATTTTGCGCACAAAAAATAACTGTCAGTGCGAAAAACGCACCAACAGTTATTATAGTGACAATTTTATTCTTCTGTCAAACTAAATCTTGCAACGATTTCATCCATGTTGGTTGCCTGTGCTGACAACTCCTCACTGGTTGCAGAAGTCTCTTCTGCGGTTGCTGAGTTAGACTGTATAATATCTGCGATACGTGTAACACCTGCATCTGCCTGTCCCATAGACTCTGCCTGCTGTACAGATGTCTCACTGATGCCCTTAGAGTTGTCTGCCAACTGATGGATGGCTTCTACAACTTCAACAAGGACTTTCTCGGTTCTCTCTGCTGCCTTGTTACCAACTTCGATCTCACGGATAGACTCCTCGATCAATTCTCTGGTATTGACAGCGGACTTAGCACTCTGCTCTGCCAGGGTACGGATCTGATCTGCAACGACTGCAAATCCCTTACCTGCTTCACCTGCTCTTGCAGCCTCAATAGAAGCATTCAAAGACAAGAGGTTGGTCTGGCTTGCGATGTCTTCGATCTCTGTAATGACAGAACCGATCTTCTCAGATGTCTCACTGATACGGTTCATAGCCTCTACCATGACGCTCATTTCGTTACGGCTGCTCTCTGCCTCACCGGCAACACGCTCTGCCTCTGCATATGCGACATTGGTCTGATCTACGGTGTTGTTCAATCCATTGGTGATCTCATCAATGGTAGCCTGCATCTGCTGTGCAGAAGCAGCCTGGTCTGTAGCACCTTCCGCCAAAGCCTGTGATGCCTCTGCCAGGTTCAATGCTCCGGCAGATACCATCTCAGAAGCCTCACGGACTTCCTTCAAAGTACCATCGATCTGTTCCTTCATTTCGCGGATAGAATCCAAAAGCGGACGGAAATCTCCGGTATATTCTTCTTCACAGGAAGTACGGATATTGAAGTTTCCATTGCTCATCTCTCCAAGCAAGGTCTCCATATCTGCGAAGATAACAGACAACTTAGTTGTTGTATCCGTAACGGACTGTACCATTTCGCCCAGTTCATCATCGTTATGATATTCTGGGAATGGGGATGTCAGATCACCCTGTGCAAATGTCTCTAATCTCTTTGCCAGTTCATCCATCGGTTGTGCGATATCCTTGGCAATCTTGCCTCCAATCTTGGTTGCAAGGATACATGCTGCAACAATGATAGCAAGAATCAGCAGGATCATGACTAATTCAATCTTTCTCAGACTCGCCTGTGTAGAATCCCCCAACTTGATGTTATCATCCATCAGTCCCTGAAATGCTTCGGAAACGGCTGTATATGCCGGTGCCAATTCCTCAAAGGCTGCATCCTGTGCCTTCTTGGATGCCTCTGTATCGGTTGTCGCACCCATTTCCAAGATCTTCTGATCGATCTCTAAATAATTATCTAATGCTGATACGATGCTATTGTAATCTTCCTCGCCAGCCTTGGTAATGATAGACTTCTTGATCTCCGGCAATGCAGCCTGTAAATCTTCTACTGCCTGATCATGGATCTCTACTATCTGATCCACCTGACTCTGCTCACTGTAGCCGATGGCTCCTAGTGTAGCACTACGAACATCTGCCAGATCTGCCATAGCCTGCCCGATATCTCCCTGCGGAAATGCGTAATAATTCAACACTTTATTATACTGTGTCGCAACTACAAATAAGAGAATTGCTGCGATGACTGCTGCCACACTTGCGATCAATACAGTGATCAGTGAACTCACTGTCAATCTCTTTTGAATTCTCATTTTTTCTAGTTTCTCTAACATACTTTTTCCCCTTGTCGTGAATAAAATAATGTGTATGATTGCATAAATAATCATACTAGGTCTTATATAATGTTACGCTCAAATACACTTTATGTCAAGATAATGTAAAGTTACTGTAGGAAACAAAAGAGCAGCCCTCCCTCTAATCATCTTCCACAATTAGTGCAAACCCAAGCCACACGACAATGGATGTAATTTTCTCACTGTATTCTACGATCTCAGTCGGATTCTCCTAATAAATTCCAAAGCAATTTTCTACTTCCCCTATGTAGTCTGTATAATAATTATCATATTCTTTTCCAAAACTTTCTAAATTGCGACATTCTACAACTCCCGCATACATCATTACATCGGCTTGCTCAGGATTAAGCACAATTGCATCCTATTTCTGTAATCCCTTCACATACTCATAAATTCTTTTCAGCATTCCATCTTTATCTTCTCCTAGTTCTCCACAGATTTTGTCCCCAAATCCCATATATGTATTGAATCCTAGCATATATACAGCCATTGCCATAGATAATTCATCGTTTTCATCACCATATAATGATGCCACTTTTCTCAATTCAGCGATAACTGTATCGTGAGGTACTTCAACACCACCTTCTTCATTTACAACAGAACTGATTACCTCCGGCAATGCCATACACATCTTATAAAATGCCTCTTCTTCACCAGTAAGAATTGCATAAAATTGATCCATACTCACACGGCGAATCAATCTATGCTGCACATTTTTCCCATCAACTTTTGTTGACCATTTTATATTCTGTGATTTCTTTGCAATTGCTTCAACCAACAAACACGCACAATCGTCGTCTTCCAGAATCTGTCCTTGCATTTTTATATATGTTTTTGCAGAAGATGCAGAATTCATAGTATTATGCTTGTTCTTCATTTCTACATATATTGTATGTACAATATCTCCATCTGGCATCTGTATTCCATCTGGATTTCTGTATATCACATCCCAGCCTGCCTGTGGAACTTCACAACCTTTGAAATAAGAAAAAATATTCTGATGAAAATATCCTATATCATTATTATTAGACTTATCTCTCTGCCGGAAAATTTCATTATTTACAATTTCTTCCCAGCTTGTACGATACACCGACTTATCAAAAATCAGCTTGATCGGATCAATCAGGTTACTGTTGAATCTCTTCAAATCATACGATTCTAGCTTTTCTCCATATTTCATAATCGTTGCACGCACATGCTTCTTAAAATCTTCTTCTGATATAAAATCTAAATTCCACGCCATTTATTTTACCCCCTCTAATGATTTATGTATCTCCAACCCAATTTCATATGCTAAGTTAACAGGCACAGCATTTCCAACCTGTTTATACTGAGATTGAACACTTCCACAAAATTGCCATTCATCCGGAAATGTTTGACATCTTGCATTCTCACGTATTGTAAA
>CAVGHS010000130.1:0-5197 GCA_963629085.1 bacterium | reverse complement strand
CTTATGCTATGACCAAGGCTCGTTTCGGATATCGTATGAACAATGCAACCATCATCGATACGATGGTAAATGATGCTTTGACAGATGCATTCAATCATTATCATATGATGATCACAGCAGAGAATGTTTGTGATAAATATGGCATTACAAGAGAAGAACTTGATGCATTCTCAGCAAACAGCCAGCAGAAATGTGAAAAGGCTATCGCAGAAGGCAAGTTCGATGATGAGATCGTTCCGGTACCGGTCAAGGTTAAGAAGGAAATGGTTGATTTTGTTAAGGATGAAGGACCAAGACCTGGTACAACAGCAGAGTCACTTTCTAAGTTGCGTTGCTGCTCAGGTAAGGAAGGCGGACTTGTTACAGCAGGTAATGCTTCCGGTATCAACGACGGTGCAGCAGCAATCGTTGTTATGAGCGAAGAAAAGGCAAAAGAACTTGGTGTTACACCAATGGCTACATGGGTTGCAGGAGCACTTGGCGGTGTTGAGCCGGAGATCATGGGTGTTGGACCTGTTGCTTCTACAAAGAAGGTTCTTGCTAAGACAGGACTTAGCATTGATGATATGGATCTGATCGAAGCAAACGAGGCATTTGCAGCACAGTCTATCGCTGTTGCAAGAGATCTGAACTTCGACATGAGCAAGGTAAATGTAAACGGTGGTGCGATCGCACTCGGACATCCGGTTGGAGCATCCGGTTGCCGTATCCTGGTTACCTTATTACATGAAATGCAGAAGAGAGATTCTAAGAGAGGTCTTGCTACACTTTGTATCGGTGGTGGCATGGGCTGCTCAACAATCGTTGAAAAATATGAATAAAAATTTTTAAAAGTATATTTTACGGAGGTGCTAACATGAAGGTTGGTGTTATTGGAGCAGGAACAATGGGACAGGGCATTGCAAAGGCATTTGCTCAGGTCGATGGATATGAAGTCGCACTTTGCGATATCAAGCAGGAGTGGGCTGAAAACGGCAAGGCTAAGATTGAAAAAGGCTATGCACGTTTAGTAGAAAAAGGAAAATTAACACAGGAAGCAGTAGATGCTATCGTGGCTAAGATTACTCCTGGTTTAAAGGAAGACCTTTGCAAAGATTGTGATCTGATCGTAGAGGCTGCTTTCGAAGACATGAATGTAAAAAAGACAACTTTTGCAGAGTTGGATAAGATCGCAAAGCCGGAGTGTATCTTTGCATCAAATACATCCAGTCTTTCTATCACAGAGATCGGCAATGGCTTGACTCGTCCGATGGTTGGTATGCATTTCTTCAACCCGGCAGACCGTATGAAACTGATCGAGGTCATCGCAGGTGTGAATACTCCTGTTGAGACTGTAGATGCGATCAAAAAGATTTCCGAAGAGATCGGTAAGACACCGGTACAGGTAAACGAAGCAGCAGGATTTGTTGTAAACCGTATTCTGATCCCAATGATCAACGAAGCAGCATTCATCAAGATGGAAGGGGTATCTGATATTGCCGGTATCGACACAGCCATGAAACTTGGTGCAAATCATCCAATGGGACCTTTGGAGTTAGGTGATTTCATCGGTTTGGATATCTGCCTTGCTATCATGGATGTTCTTTATAAGGAAACAGGCGACAGCAAGTATCGTGCATGTCCACTCATCCGCAAGATGGTTCGTGGTGGCAACTTAGGTGTAAAGAGCGGCAAGGGCTTCTATGTTTACAATGCAGACCGCACCAAGACACCGGTAGACGCACAGTAAGATTATGATTTATGGCCCCGTCTATCAGACGGGGCACATCATCGAATATTATTTATGAAAGACGGAGGAATGAAGATCATGGATTTCGGTTTAGATAAGAAACATGAAATGGCGCGTACTTTATTTAAAGAGTTCGCTGAGACAGAAGTAAAGCCTCTTGCACAGGAAGTTGATGAGACAGAGCAGTTCCCTGCTGAAACTGTTGCAAAGATGGCAAAGAGTGGATTTATGGGAATCCCGGTACCAAAGGAATACGGCGGACAGGGATGTGATCCTTTGACCTATGTTATGTGTGTAGAGGAATTGTCAAAGGTATGTGCAACTACAGGTGTTATTGTTTCCGCACATACATCACTTTGCATTGATCCGATCATGACATACGGAACGGAAGAACAGAAACAGAAATATGTAAGACCTTTGGCAACCGGTGAGAAACTTGGTGCGTTCGCTCTTACAGAGCCGGGCGCCGGTACAGATGCACAGGGCGCACAGACCAAGGCTGTTCTTGATGGCGATGAGTGGGTATTAAATGGTTCTAAGTGCTTTATCACAAATGGTAAAGTCGCAGATGTTTACATTGTTATCGCTATCACAAGTGTGACAGAAGACAAGAGAGGCAGAAAGAAAAAGAACTTCTCTGCATTTATCGTAGAAAAGGGAGCACCGGGCTTCTCCTTCGGAACAAAGGAAAAGAAGATGGGTATCCGTGGATCATCTACATATGAATTGATCTTTGAAGATTGCAGAATCCCTAAGGATGCATTACTCGGACCGGAAGGCAAGGGCTTCCCGATTGCTATGCATACTCTGGATGGCGGACGTATCGGTATCGCTGCACAGGCTCTTGGTATTGCAGAGGGCGCATTGGATCGTGCCATCGCTTATACAAAGGAAAGAAAGCAGTTCGGTCGTTCTATCGCACAGCAGCAGAATACACAGTTCAAGTTGGCTGATATGGCTACCCGTGTTGAGGCTGCACAGTTCTTGGTTTACAGAGCCGCTATGGCAAAGGCAAACCAGAAAGTTTACTCTGTAGAGGCTGCAAAGGCAAAACTTTTTGCTGCTGAGACAGCAATGGCTGTTACAACCGAGGTTGTTCAACTCTTTGGTGGATATGGTTATATCCGTGAATATGATGTAGAGCGTATGATGAGAGATGCTAAGATCACTGAGATCTATGAAGGAACTTCAGAAGTTCAGCGTATGGTTATCTCTGGTGCATTACTGAAATAGAAATAGGAGGAAATGAATACATGAAAATCGTAGTATGTATTAAACAGGTTCCTGATACAAAGGGCGGCGTAAAGTTCAACCCGGACGGAACACTTGATAGAGCAGCAATGCTTGCCATTATGAACCCGGATGACAAAGCCGGCTTAGAGGCAGCACTTCGAATCAAAGACGAGATCGGTGCAGAAGTTACCGTTCTTACCATGGGTCTTCCAAAGGCAGATGACGTACTCCGTGAGGCTTTGGCTATGGGAGCAGACAATGCCATCCTGGTTACAGACAGAGTACTTGGTGGAGCCGATACATGGGCTACATCTACAACCATTGCCGGTGCATTGAGAAACATCGACTATGATCTTATCATCACAGGTCGTCAGGCTATCGATGGTGATACCGCACAGGTTGGACCACAGATCGCTGAGCATCTTGGTATTCCGGTTATCTCTTATGCCGAGGACATCAAGGTAGAAGGAGATTCTGTTGTTGTTAAGCGTCAGTATGAAGACAGATATCATATCTTAAAAGCACAGATGCCATGTCTGGTAACCGCGCTTTCTGAATTAAATACACCAAGATATATGACTCCGGGCGGAATCTTCGATGCCTATGACAAAGAAGTGACCGTATGGGGACGTGCAGACTTAAAGGATGTTGATGATTCTGACCTTGGATTAAAGGGATCACCTACCAAGATTGCTAAGGCATCTGATAAGGTACGCAAGGGCGCAGGTGAGAAAGTTACATTAGATCCGTCTGAATCCGTATCTTATATCATGGACAAATTAAAAGAGAAACATGTAATCTAATTTGGAAGGAAAACGGTGAATAAAATGGCATTAGAAGAATATAAGGGCGTATTTATTTACGCACAACAGGTAGATAATGAAATTAGTTCCATTGCCTTTGAATTGATCGGAAAGGCAAAAGAACTGGCTGCTGATCTTGGAACAGATGTAACGGCAGTTCTTTTGGGACACAATGTAGGAAATCTCGTGGATTCTTTGGCTGAGTATGGCGCAGACAAGGTAATCGTTGTAGATGATCCGGAACTTGAAACATACAGAACAGAACCATATGCACACGCACTTGCTTCTGTTATCAATGAGTATAAGCCGGAGATCATGTTGGTTGGTGCAACCGCCATCGGACGTGATCTGGGACCTACCGTTTCAGCAAGAGTAAAGACAGGTCTTACCGCAGACTGTACCATGCTTGAGATCGGGGACTTCCCACTTTCTGTTCCGGAAGGAAAAGAAGATACACAAAAGCATGGTCAGTTACTTATGACAAGACCAGCATTTGGTGGAAATACGATCGCAACGATCGCCTGCCCGGACAATCGTCCACAGATGGCAACCGTTCGTCCTGGTGTTATGCAAAAGATCGCACCGGTCAAGGGAGCCAAGGCAGAGGTCATCAATTACAACCCTGGATTTACCAAGAACAACAAGTATGTTGAGATCCAGGATATCGTAAAGGCAGTTGGAACCGTTGAAAATATCATGGATGCCAAGATCTTAGTATCCGGTGGACGTGGTGTTGGAAGTGCTGAGAACTTCCAGATGTTAAAAGATCTGGCAGAGGTTCTTGGCGGTATGGTATCCTGCTCCCGTGCCGTTGTTGAAAATGGCTGGTTAGCACAGGATTATCAGGTAGGACAGACAGGAAAGACGGTTCGTCCGAATGTATATTTTGCAATCGGTATCTCTGGAGCAATCCAGCATGTTGCCGGCATGGAAGAATCTGACATCATTATTGCCATCAATAAGGATGCAGATGCACCGATCTTTGATGTTGCTGACTATGGTATTGTCGGCGATCTCAAGAAGATCGTACCAGCGCTGACAGAGGCTTTAAAGGCTGAGTTAGCATAATAATTGCTTTCCCATCATTTCTTATTTTCAAAAGACGAGTCGATCGCAGGATCGGCTCGTCTTTGCGTTAGGGACGTTCCTTTTGCCACATGGACTGTCCCCTTTGGCAGATAAGAGGCAGGGCTGACACAGATGGAAAGCGCGGGAGGAGGCAGAGACAGGGCGAGGTAACTGTCGCAGAACAGGGAGTCTCTTGACGAGAAACTTTTTCTTTTGCGATAAAAACTGTCTTTGCAAAGTTCGACAACCGTCTGGGATGATGTTCGTCGCTGGCAGATATGAATGCAAAACGCATTAGAGATGCTTAGGACTTGTGCATGAGCAGGCAACTCGGGTACAGGGACGTACCCGAGAGGCGCAACCG
>CAVGHS010000129.1:1012-5332 GCA_963629085.1 bacterium | reverse complement strand
CGAAAGCCGTGATCTTCTGTATTTTAGTCATCATCATTTCTATGATACAGTTGAAGGCAACCAAATCTAAGGAGGTGCAGCAGTAATGAAAGAGAAAACAACCTTAAAAAGCAAGATCTTATTTGTTGTGCTTTTGATCCTTAGTTTAGCATGGATCTATCCGGTATTTATGATCTTGATCAACTCCTTTAAGACGGATCGAAATATCACGACAAGAACGGTATTCCAACTGCCGAATGCAGATAGTTTTGCAGGGCTGTCAAACTTTGTGGATGCACTTACCTCCAAGGGATTTGCCAAGGCATTTGGCTACAGTCTGATGATCACGATCACATCTGTTGTACTGATTTTGATCTGCTGTTCTATGTGTGCGTGGTTTATCACAAGAGTCAATGGCATTGTATCCAAGATCTTATATTTCCTTTTTGTATTTTCTATGGTAGTGCCATTCCAGATGCTGATGTTTACCTTATCTTCTACGGCAGACAGATTGGGATTGAATAAACCTTACAATATCTGTATTATTTATCTTGGATTTGGAGCGGGACTGGCGGTATTTATGTTCTGCGGTTTCATGAAATCCATACCACTGGAGATTGAGGAAGCGGCAATGATCGATGGTTGCAATCCTTTGCAGACCTTCTTTTTGATCGTACTTCCGATCTTGAAACCGACACTGATCTCAGTGGGAATTTTGGAGACAATGTGGTTGTGGAACGATTATCTCTTACCATATCTGGTACTTGATCGTAAGAAATATATGACCATTCCGATTTTGATCCAGTACTTCCAGGGAAGTTACGGAAAAGTAGAAATGGGACCAATGATGGCTTGTATCCTTATGACGGTTTTGCCGATCATCATTGTATATCTGGTATGCCAGAAGTACATTATCAAGGGTGTTATGGCTGGCGCTGTCAAGGGCTAAGACTTGTTCCCTTATAGAATTATGAGGTGAAAAATATGAATAGAAGTAGTGGAATATTACTTCCGATATCTTCGCTTCCATCACCATATGGTATAGGCACCTTTGGGGCGGCAGCATATGCCTTTGCTGATTTTTTGCATGAGGCAGGGCAGAAATACTGGCAACTTTTACCACTGGGACCTACCAGTTATGGGGATTCTCCTTACCAGAGTTTTTCCACCTTTGCGGGCAATCCGTATTTTGTGGATCTGGATCTTCTGATCGAGGATGGACTGCTTTTGGCAGAGGAAGTAGAAGCCTGTGACTGGGGGAATGATCCCCGTCATGTGGATTATGGAAAGATATACGAAAGCCGTTTTGCAATCCTGGCAAAGGCAAAGACAAGAGGTTATGCCAGAGATTATGAGGAGGTGCAGGCTTTCTGCCAGGAAAATGAGGGCTGGCTGGATAATTACACACTTTATATGGCGTGCAAAAAGCATTTTGGTATGCGGGCATGGAGTGAATGGGAAGATGAAGATATCCGTATGCACAGGGAAAAAGCGGTAGAGACATATCGCGAAAAATTGCAGGAGGATATCGAATTATTTACTTATATCCAGTATCTGTTTTTTAAGCAGTGGAACGATCTGCGGTCCTATATCAATGATCTTGGGATTGAGATCATCGGCGATCTGCCGATCTATGTATCCATGGATTCTGCAGATGTGTGGGCGGAGCCGGAGTATTTCGTTTTAAATGAAGAAAGGATCCCACGCGAGGTTGCCGGTGTACCGCCGGACTACTTTAGCGAGGACGGGCAGCTCTGGGGCAATCCGATCTATAATTGGGAGGCTATGGCAAAAGACGATTATGGCTGGTGGATCCGCCGTATCGCCGGAGCCAGCAAGTTGTATGATGTGATCCGCATCGACCATTTCCGCGGCTTTGATACCTATTGGGCTGTGCCATATGGGGAAAAGACCGCTAAGATCGGTCAGTGGAAGCAGGGGCCGGGCATGGATCTGGTCGGGCTTTTGAAGGAGACATTTCCAAAACTGGAATTTATCGCGGAGGATCTGGGCGAGCAGTCGCCAAGTGTAAAGCAGTTGTTGTCTGACAGCGGTTTTCCGGGGATGAAGATCTTGGAATTTGCCTTTGATTCGGATGAGCCGAGTGACTACCAGCCACATACTTATCCGAGACATTGTATCTGCTATACCGGAACCCATGATAACAGTCCGGTCATGCTTTGGAAGCAGGAGGCAAAGCCTAAGGATGCTGCCTATGCGGCTGAGTATCTGGGTATAGGGGATGAGCCTTATTACTGGGGATTTATCCGTGGCGGTATGCGTTCGGTAGCACTCCTTTTTGTGGCGCAGATGCAGGATTATCTGGGACTTGGTCAGGGACATCGCATGAATGTGCCGGGAACGGCGAGCGGAAACTGGACCTGGCGTATGCTTTCAGAAGAAGCCAATACAGAAATCGCAGAGAAACTTTATCGCATGACCAAGATATATGGTCGTTTGCAAAAATAAATAAGAAAGAAAAAAGGTGGCTTTAAGACCCGCGAAATCGTGGTTTTAAGGGCACCTTTTCTTGACAATCAGAGGGCTTTTTGCCTATAATAGATTGATTAAATATCAGAAAGGATATGCAGACATGGAAAAGAAAAATATCTTGACATATGGTGGACTTAAAAAATACGAAGATGAACTTCAGGAATTGAAGGTTGTTCGTAGAAAGGAAGTTGCTCAGAAGATCAAAGAAGCGAGAGAACAGGGCGACTTATCAGAGAACGCAGAGTACGATGCAGCAAAGGATGAGCAGCGCGATATTGAGGCTCGTATCGAAGAATTAGAGAAGATCCTTAAGAATGCAGAAGTTGTAGATGAGGAAGAAGTGGATCTTGACAAGATCAGTGTTGGATGTCAGGTCAAGATTTTGGATATTGAATTTGACGAGGAACTGGAGTACAAGGTGGTAGGTTCTACAGAGGCAAACAGCCTGACAGGCAGAATCTCCAATGAGTCACCGGTTGGCAGAGCCATCATGGGAGCAGGTGTTGGTGATATTGTGACTGTTGAGACTCCGGCAGGCGATTTACAGTACAAGATTTTAGAGATTCAGAGATCAAACTAATAGATATAGAGGTGTTACATGGCAAATCAGAATAATACACAGGGACAGGATCTTGGACAACTTTTACAGATCAGACGTGAAAAGTTAGCCAACCTGCAGGCGGCAGGTCAGGATCCTTTCCAGATTACAAAATATGATGTGACCCATCATACATCCGACGTAAGGGAAATCTATGCAGCACATGAGGCAGAACTCTTGGCAGGCAGAGAGGATCCGGATACCGAGGGCATGGATGAAGGGGAAGCAAGAGAGATCATCAAGAAAGAATACGATGAGAGAAGAAGCATTATGGATGCTTCTCCGATCCGGGTGTCTATCGCCGGACGTATGATGTTCAAGCGTGTGATGGGCAAGGCTTCTTTTGCAAATATCCAGGACTTAAAGGGTAACATCCAGATTTATGTGGCAAGAGATGCCATTGGTGAAGATCTGTATGCGACATTCAAGAAATCTGATATCGGTGATATCTGGGGTATCAGGGGATATGCTTTCCGTACAAGAACCGGAGAGGTTTCCATTCATGCAGAGGAGATGACTCTGCTTTCCAAGTCTTTGCAGATCTTACCGGAGAAGTTCCATGGACTGACCGATACCGATACCCGTTATCGTCAGAGATATGTGGATCTGATCATGAACCAGGAGAGCAAGGAAGTATTCATCAAGCGTTCCCAGATCATCAAAGAGATCCGCAAGTTCTTGGATGGACGCGACTTTATGGAGGTGGAGACACCGATGCTGGTATCCAATGCCGGTGGTGCTGCTGCCCGTCCGTTTGAGACACACTACAACGCTTTGGATGAGGACGTTAAACTCCGTATCTCTTTGGAATTATACTTAAAGCGACTGATCGTCGGCGGCTTGGAAAGAGTCTACGAGATCGGACGTGTATTCCGTAATGAGGGTGTAGACACCAGACACAATCCGGAATTTACTCTGATGGAATTGTATCAGGCATATACAGATTATGAGGGCATGATGGAACTGACAGAGTCTATGTTCCGTTATCTTGCAGAGACTGTATGTGGCAGCACCAAGATTGAATACAATGGTATCGAACTTGACTTTGGCAAGCCATTTGAGCGTATCACCATGAATGATTGCATCAAGAAATACACCGGTATCGATTTTGACCAGGTGGCAGATGATGAGGCAGCCAAGGCACTTGCAAGAGAGCATCATGTAGAATACGAAGAGCGCCACAAAAAGGGCGATATCATCAACCTTTTCTTTGAGGAGTTCTGCGAGGAGAAATTGATCCAGCCTACTTT
>CAVGHS010000129.1:0-1002 GCA_963629085.1 bacterium | reverse complement strand
GCCTACTTTTGTGATGGATCATCCAATTGAGATTTCGCCGCTGACCAAGAAAAAGCCAAGCGATCCTACAAAGGTAGAACGTTTTGAACTTTTCATCAATACATGGGAAATGTGTAATGCATATTCTGAGTTGAACGATCCGATCGACCAGCGCGAGCGTTTCGCAGCGCAGGATGCTGCTTTTGAGGCGGGAGACGAAGAGGCAAACCATACAGACGAGGATTTCCTGAACGCACTTGAGATTGGTATGCCGCCTACAGGTGGTATCGGTTACGGAATCGACCGTCTGGTCATGCTGTTGACAGACTCTGCGGCAATCCGTGATGTATTACTCTTTCCAACAATGAAGTCACTGGACGCTGACAAGAAGTATGCAAAGAAAGATGTTGTTTCTGAGGCGGACGCAAGTGATAACAATGGTTTCTTTACCGCAAATGAAAAGATCGATTTTTCACAGGTAAAGGTAGAGCCTTTATTTGAGGAAGAAGTAGACTTCGATACTTTCTCCAAGTCAGATTTCCGTGCGGTAAAGGTTAAAGAGTGTGTTGCCGTGCCGAAGTCAAAGAAACTGTTACAGTTCACTTTGGATGACGGAACAGGCACAGATAGAACCATTCTTTCCGGTATTCATGCATATTATGAGCCGGAAGATCTGGTTGGAAAGACTTTGATCGCCATTACCAATCTCCCACCAAGAAAGATGATGGGCATTGAGTCTTGTGGTATGTTACTTTCTGCGGTAAACAATCTTAAGGATTCAGAGGATGAAGAACTTCATCTTTTGATGGTGGACAACCATATCCCGGCTGGGGCGAAGTTGTATTAAGATGAGGTAAAGATGTAATGCTTTAGCAAAAAGATGGGCAATTCCAAGCGGAGTTGCCCATTTTCTGAATAGAAATATGTAAAATAGAAATCGACGCGAGGTAGTGGATATGGAAAAAGACCCGTTTAAGGAATATTTAAGGGAGTCTGAACCGGATAAAGCTCATAAGGGGTATG
>CAVGHS010000128.1:0-5343 GCA_963629085.1 bacterium | reverse complement strand
AGGATTGCAGATAACGATCATGCCACTTTACGAATCGGATACTACAAAGGCTACCACGGAAATGAACTCTCCGAAGCGATTGCCCTGTTTTCCGAAAAATATCCTACGGTAGATGTGCAGATTAGAGTGGGAAGTCATGAAGAATTGTATCAGGCTATGGAAAATGGCTCCATTGACCTTGCGATCAACGATCAAAGACGCGCCTTTTCTGACGCATATCATAATGAAGTGCTTGCAGAAAGCCGGATCTATATAGAGATTTCTGCCAAAAATCCACTCAGCAGATTAAGTTCGCTGAAAACGGAAGATCTGAAAAATACGCCCTGTATTCTCGTGATCCATCCAAGCGGACAGACAGAAGAACAGAATTATTATGAAAATATCATTGGATTGCAGGGGGATTTTCTCTTTGCAGACACGGTACAGGAAGCCCGGTTGAAGATCATAACCGGGCAGGGATATATGCCTGTAGATGTGATCGGGGATCAGGTCTGGTTTGATACAACAGTCAGCCGGATACCACTTGTCAGAAAGGGATCCCCCGTCAAAAAAGTTTACTGTGCCTTTTGGAAAAAGGACAATTCCGGCTATTATATCGAGGAGTTTGCCGAGATGCTCAAATCTTGCTTTTAATAGCAGACCACTGCTCTTTTGTCATAACATTTGTATGCCCGATGCGAACCTCCTGTAAAAGCGGTACCGGTCTGTCATGTCTGTATGTCCCTTCAGTTTCAATTCGACAGCCCCGATGGCAATATTAGCATCTTCTCCCCCTTATCCTTTTGGAAAATTTCTTTTCCCCATGTTACTATACTTCTATGGTTTTTTCCATTATATTTGACATTCTCCCGCTCTTAGTATACATTCAGTTAGGTTTCTAACAAGCATAAGAAAGAAGGCACAAATAAATGAAACACTTAAAAACAAGAATTCCTATGTATTTTATCGGACTTTTCGTGATGACCATCGGCATTGCACTTTCCGTAAAATCCAATCTGGGGGTATCGCCCGTCAGTTCTATTCCCTACACCATGACCTGCGTCTGGGGCATTGAAATGGGCAAAGCCACCATTCTTTTCCATATCGTACTGGTCTTGATCCAGATCCTGCTATTACGAAAAAAGTTTAAACCCGTCCAGTTGTTACAGGTTCTGATCGGTGTCGTATTCGGTTACTTTACGACTTTTTGTAACTACATGGTATCTTTCCTGCCAACGCCGGAAAACTTGGGCATCCGCATTGTCATGGTACTTGCCAGCACCGTGTTTGTTGCACTTGGTATCTTTTTGTATCTGCCGGCAAATCTGATCCCGCTCGCCGGGGAAGGCTGTATGCAGGCAATTTCCTCAGTCACGCACATTGAATTTTCCAAGGTCAAGATCGGCTTTGACTGTACCATGGTACTGATCTCAGCCGTCACCTGTCTTAGTTTACTGCACACACTCGGAAGTGTTGGCGCCGGTACCATCATTGCCGCGGTCTTAGTCGGTACCCTGGTCGGCATCTTCAACCATGCATTTGGCAAACAACGCGATAAACTACTTGGTAAAGAAGAAGAAACCGCGACTCCTGATGAAGAAACGACATCCAATTATGTCATCACCATTTCCCGTGAATTTGGCAGTGGCGGTCGTGAGATCGGCAAACTCCTCGCAGAAGAACTCGGTTTTCATTATTATGATTCCGAACTGATCCGGCTTGCCGCAGAAAAAAGCGGTTACACGCCGGAATATGTAGAACAAAATGAACAGACTTTGAAAAATCCGGTCCTTCACGATTTCTTTGCCTGGTATGCCGGACCTTTAGAGCAGGAAGATCTGCCAAAGGTCGATCAACTTTTTGCAAAGGAATCTGCCCTGATCCATGAACTTTCCCAGAAGGGTTCCTGTATCATCGTAGGTCGTCTGGCAAACTACATATTAAAAGATCTGCCGACAGCCTACCATGTATTCGTCAGTGCAGATCCGGATGCCGAGGCTGCCAGAGTCTCCGCGCGCGATCACATTTCCCCGGAATCCGCTGCTGCAAAGGTGAAAAAGGTCAACCACGAGCGTGCCATCCATTGCAGGCATTTTACCAAGACAGACTGGGGAAATGTAAAGAATTATGATCTTTGTATCAAATCCGACGATTTTGGCGTGACAGAGACTGCCCGGATCATCGGTGATCTTTTCCAGAAAAAAATGGGGCTGTAAGTTTCTACAGCCATATGACAAACAATCCTACGAGTGGCGCAAAGATCAAGCCCAGCACCATGCCCTTTAGACTGGCTTTCAGATGGAAAATGACAGCCGATCTCTCGAACGCACTGACCTGCGCCATCTTGTAGAATTTATCAAAAGGGGCAAATAAAATATCCACGACCAGAAAATCATACCAGTCGACCACCAGCCACAAAAGATAAGCCGTGATCGTTGCCGGCACAAATGTCTCAATGCCGTTGAAAAAGTGCAAAACCAGTGCAAATAAGATAGCAAAGACAATGCAGGCGATCACTTTTCTGATAATATCGCTCTTTTTGGTCGGTGGTGTCTCAGCAACCAGATGCATCTCGCGCAACCGATCCGTCACCACAGGCGGATAATCATTGGTAAAGACCTCTCTTCTTTTTGCAGATATCAATTCCAAAACCAGTGTAAATACCAGACAGGCTGCCAGACATTCTATTGCAAAAACCATAATCACATCTCCTCCTACTTCTCAACGACCAGGATCTTGTTGGAAATATTGCGGACCGGCGGAATCTTTCCGATCAAATTGTAGATCGGCATAAACTCTTTCATGCCCTCGACCAGACTGACATCCTCTATGCTCTGAAATGGAGGGATCAGTTTTTCCAGACTTTTTCCGTCCTTTATGCCCCAGGTAAACTTTGCATGACTTCCTTCGATGGATTTTTCCTTAATATGCCTTACCGAAAATGGCGACATTGCCTCCATAAGCACGGTAGCGTGCTCTGTCTTTTCATCTAGGATATGAAACATCTGTCTGACATCCGCTTCGCTCAGATACATGGTAAGCCCTTCAATGATGACCAGCACCGGATCTCCCTGGCACTCGATCGTTTCCGCAAAAGCCGGATCAGTCGCAGACTTGGCGATCTGATAGATCGGTCCGTTTTCCTCTAAAAAACGGCTACGGATCTGCATGGTCTCCGGCAGATCGACATTATACCAACGTTTATACTTGCCCTGCATACGATAGCACCGGGTGTCCAGCCCACAGGCGATATTGATGACGACCGTATCCTCATGCTTTCCCAGAAAATCCTCGACCAGCCGATCCAAAAGAATGGTTCTTGCGATCACGCCATAGCCCATCATCTTGTCATCCGCCGCCTTGGAAAAATCGTAGTCCAACTCCGACACGATCTCAATGGCTTTCTCATCATAAATATGTCTGTCCGGTTTTTCCGACTCCTGCGCTCTGGCGTACAATGTCTGTAACATGGTTTCCGGTATGCCCTGCATCTTATCTTTTTCTATCTGGTATTTCATATGTTACCTCCTGTAAAATCGCGATTAGCCGCAACTAACTACAGGTATTATAGCATAACTTCCAGTATTTTCTCAATATCTGCATTGACCGCCAGCCCCTTATCCTCGATATCCTCCGGCAGATAAGCCTGTCCCTGATTGATACAGATATAAAAAGCATTTTTCCAGTTTTCCGCATACTGCCAGAAATTGTACTTGATGATGCCGGGCGTATTGTAACCTACACCCAATTCCAAAAAGGCGATCTTCTTTCGCATATGTTCTTCCATAAAGCGCACATAAGACGCAGATGCCGCTTTCCAGCCCGCATCTTCCACAAAAGTATTGTCTGCGCGCAGGTTCATGCTCATAGGTCTGCCACATTTCGGACAACGCGGGACAAGTTCTGTCGGGACGCTCATCTTAGGCTTTACCCCCTCCGGTAAGTAAAGGGCTCCATCCTCTCCGATCCCATAGCCCTGCGCCAAGACCATCTTTCGCACCATATCTTCATTATCATAGGTCTTTGCATGACAGGGTCTGCTGCACTGCAAAAGCCCATAATCGCCCTGGGTATAAAAAAGTCTTTCCTTTGCAAAGCCTGCCTTTTGAAACTGGTGGTCTACATTGGTCGTCAAAACGAAATAATCTTTATCTTTTGCCAAATCATATAAGCGGCGATAAGTGCCATTATCCACATCCTGATAACGGTTGATATAAATATAGCGGCTCCAATACGCCCAATATTCCTCAAGCGTGGCATAATCATAAAAGCCACCGGAATACATATCCGAGAAAGCATATTTTCTCCTGAAATCCGAAAAATACGCTTCAAAGCGCTCGCCGCTGTAGGTAAAACCTGCCGCCGTGGAAAGTCCTGCACCTGCGCCGATCACAAGGGCATCGGCATCCTCTATCTTTTGTTTGATCCGTCTGATCTTTTCCTCTTGCTCTTTCATCTGCTCTGCTCCATACTTTTTCTCTGCTCATTATTTTCATGCCTTTTCAGACATCTCAACCCAGTAATCTGCGATAGATCCTTTCGTCCTCTTCCTTAAAAACATTGAAGACCACCTTGATATCCGATCCGGTCTGCAATTTATAGTCTTTTACAGTCTCCACCGCGATCTCTGCCGCCCGGTCATTCGGGAAACAAAAGACACCGGTCGAAATACAGCAAAAGGCAATACTTTCAATACCCTTTTCCTCTGCCAATTCCAGACAGGACCGGTAGCAGGAGCGCAAAAGATCCTGGTCTCTTTGTGTCAGTCTCCCTTGCACAATGGGTCCGACCGTGTGGATCACATAGTCACAAGGCAGATTGTATGCCGGTGTGATCTTTGCCTGCCCGGTCGGCTCAGCGTAGCCCTGTTCTTGCATCATTTCATTACAAAATTCCCGCAGTTGTACGCCTGCATAGGTGTGGATACAATTATCAATACAGTTATGGCAAGGTTGATAACATCCGGTCATGCCACTGTTTGCCGCATTGACGATTGCCCCCACAGCAAGTCTTGTGATATCTCCCCGCCAAAGGTAGAGATTCTCCTGCAATTCCTCCATGTCCGCCAACGTCACATAGCCCTTTTCCTCATTGATCTCTTGCAGATATGCATCCTGGATCTGCAAAAATCCATCATCCACAGGTGCCGCCATACGCACATTCATCAGAGATCGCAGCAGGCGTCTTTGTTCAGATGCATTTGCCGGAATCTCAATATCGCCGTAGCCCGGCTGCTCTGCCAGCAACTCTTTTATCAAATACATACGTCTTTCACTCTGGTTCATTTCCTTTTCTCCCATCATCATTCCGGTAGTGTCAAAAACTACCCATTTTTTATTGTTTAAATTCCCTTTAAACCTTGAT
>CAVGHS010000127.1:0-5369 GCA_963629085.1 bacterium | reverse complement strand
CTTTAATTTTAAGACCGGCAAGCGTGAATATAAGGATCACTATATGCAGTTGGGCAAGCGCGACATCCTTGTGATCGAGGGCATTCATGGATTGAATGAGAAGATGTCCGAATCTTTGCCGAAAGAGAGCAAGTTCAAGATCTACATAAGCGCGCTGACCCAGTTAAATATCGACGAGCACAATCCGCTATCGACGACTGACGGCAGACTGATCCGTCGTATCGTCAGGGATGCCAGAACCAGAGGTACCAGTGCAAAGGAGACCATCGCCATGTGGGATTCTGTGCGTCGTGGTGAGGAAAAGAACATTTTCCCATTTCAGGAGCAGGCAGACGAGATGTTCAACTCAGCGCTCATCTATGAGATGGCAGTCTTAAAGATCTATGCCATGCCGCAACTTCTGGCGATTGATGAAGACTGCCCGGAATATGCCGAGGCAAAGCGTCTGATCAAACTACTGGATTATTTTCTGGGAATCCCATCCGATGATATCTGCAACAATTCCTTAGTGCGGGAATTTATCGGTGGAAGTTGTTTTAACGTCTAAAATAAGATATACTAATTTCATAAAAAAGAAGTAAGATAAGTAATCGCGGCTGCAATGCCGAAAGGCAGCAGGTGAGGAAAGTCCGGGCTTCACAGGGCAGGATGCCGGATAACGTCCGGTGGAGGTGACTCCAAGGAAAGTGCAACAGAAATATACCGCTGCGGGATTTCCCGTCAGTAAGGGTGGAAAGGTGGTGTAAGAGACCACCGCTTTGCTGGTAACAGCAAGGGCCCCTGTAAACCCCATCCGAAGCAAGACCGAATGGAAACGTATGTGGCCCGCTAGTTTCAGGTTGGTCGCTCGAGGCGATTGGCGACAGTCGTCCTAGATAGATGATTACTCCAGACATAACCCGGCTCATCGTCTTGCTTCTTTTTTTGTTATTTGACAATAGATTACATTTGGGGATTGAGAAAATTCCCATTCATGTGTATAATTTCAATATATTATTGTATAGTTTTGCATTCTTATAGGATTGAGGGGTACTATGAGAGTTGAACGTAAGAGAATGGGGGATATGCTCCTTGCAGAGGGAGCAGTGACAGCAGAGCAGATCGACGAAGCCTTAGAGGCTTCCAAGCGTGAGGGGATCAAGTTAGGGGAAAGTCTGGTCAGACTGGGCTATGTGACGGAGGATACCATTGCGCAGGCGCTGTCCAATCAATTAAAGATCGAACGAGTGCATCTCGCGGAAGAATACGTTGACGATAGTTTTGTCAAGATGATTCCGGGGGATGTTTTGCGTCGTTACGTTATGATCCCGCTTTGCTATGAAAAAGACAATGTCAATCGTGTACAGGTGGCAATGTCAGATCCTATGGACATGAGAGCCATGGATGAGTTTCAGATCATCACCGGATTGCAGTTGGATCCTGTGATCGCGACGCGTTATGAGATAGAGACAGCACTTGACCGTTATTATGCGGATGCTGAGACGGCAAAGGTGCTGGAGCGATACAAACGGGAGCATCAGGAGTTAGAAAAAACAGATGAGACCAACACGACACAGGTAGACAATTCTCCTGTGGTTCTTTTGGTGCGTTCTTTGATGCAGCAGGCGGCAAGACAGCATGCCAGTGATATCCATATCGAGGCCATGGAACGTGTGGTACGCGTCAGATTCCGTATTGACGGTGTCCTATATGAGCGTTTTCGTTATGATATCGAGATGCTGCCGGCGATCGTTGCCCGCATCAAGATCATCAGTGGCATGGATATTTCAGAAAAGCGTAAGCCTCAGGATGGACGCGTGTCTATGACTGTGGATCACAATGAATTTGATGTCCGTGTATCTATTTTGCCGACCGTCTATGGCGAAAAATGTGTTATGCGTCTGGCACAGACCAATGTTTTGACAAAGGACAAAAGCGAACTCGGGCTTCGTGGCAGAGATATCGAAACATTCAATAATCTTCTAAAAAATCCCAATGGTATATTGCTGGTTACCGGACCGACCGGAAGTGGTAAGACAACGACGCTTTATACCGTATTACATGAATTAAATACGCAGGAAGTGAATATCATCACAGTAGAAGACCCGGTGGAGGCAAATCTGGCAGGGGTCAATCAGGTACAGGTCAATCCAAAGGCAGACCTGACATTTGCCAATGCACTGCGTTCTATCCTGCGACAGGATCCGGATATCATTATGATCGGTGAGATCCGTGATGGAGAGACTGCCAAGATCGCCGTACAGGCATCTATCACAGGACATCTGGTAGTCTCTACTTTGCATACCAACAGTTCGGCGGGAAGTATTGTCCGTCTTATGGATATGGGCGTGGAAAATTATCTTCTGGCGGATGCTATTTTTGGTGTTATCGCCCAACGTCTGGTCAGAAAACTCTGTCCGCATTGCAGACGACCGCGGTTGGCGACAGAAGCCGAGATGGAAGTGCTTTCCATGGCAGGAGAAGAACCTGTGACCATCTACGAACCATGTGGATGTGACAAATGCTCACAGACGGGCTATAGCGGACGCGTGGGTGTCTACGAGATCCTGCGTGTGACACCACGGATCAAGGAATTGATCCATGATCGCGCTTCGGCAGATCAGTTACGCGATACTGCGGTAGCGGAAGGTATGGTGACTTTGCGCAGCAATGCAAGACAATTAGTGCTTGAGGGCGTTACGTCCATGAATGAAATGCTGCGGATCACCTATGAGAATGAGTAGGTGAGCCTATGACAGAGTACAACTACATTGCATTAGATAAAACAGGAAAACAGCAAAAAGGGAGTCTGGTGGCGGAGACAGAGCGTTTTGCCTTGGAACAGTTGCGAAACGAGGGGCTGTATCCGACCCAGTTGCGGAAGTCTACTTTATTGACAAAAGACCTGGATCTGCATATCGGCAGTAAAGTCTCGACCAGAGACATCAGTGTTTTTTGTCGACAATTTGCCAGTATGCTGGCAGCCGGTGTGACGATCTTGGAAGCACTGAGCATGCTGGAACAACAGTCCGAAAACAAGCATCTGGTGGAAGCATTGGGGGATGTCCGACAGGATATCATGAAGGGGGAGACACTTGCTCTTGCCATGCGCAGGCAGGCAGAGGTATTCCCGGAACTCATGCTGAATATGGTGGCGGCGGGAGAAGAAGCCGGTAAATTGGAAATGACATTTTCCAGAATGGCAGACCAGTTTGAAAAATCAGCCAAGACAGAGGGCATGATCAAAAAGGCGGCGGTCTATCCCATCATCGTCAGTATCGTGGCACTGGTGGTATCGGTCGTCATGCTGGTAAAGGTCGTGCCGTCCTTTATGGATACCTTTTCTTCTATGGATATGCAGATGCCGGGCATTACGATGGCAGTCGTGGGGCTGAGTGATTTTATCATCCAATACTGGTATCTGATCGTAGGCATCATCGCTGCGATCGTGGTCTGGGTGCGCTGGTATCACAGTACAGACAAAGGAAAACTTGCAGCAGGGCGGACACAGATACAGATGCCTTTGTTCGGAGATCTCAATATCAAGACCATCAGTTCTCTGACCGCGCGTACGCTGGGAACACTTCTGATCTCGGGAATGACGGTGGTCGATGCGATCGACATTGTGGGCAATACCATGAATAACGAACTGTTTAAAAGAGGACTTAAGGATGTGGCAGAGGATGTGCGCCAGGGGGTGCGCCTGTCGGATGCCATCAGTAAGATAGAATTATATCCGGCAATGGTGCCACATATGATAGGTATCGGTGAGGAGACCGGAGATCTGGATGCTATGCTGGAAAAACTGGCAGATTACTATGACGAAGAGGTGGAACAGACCACCCAGACGGTCATGGCAGCCTTAGAGCCGATGATCATCCTCATCATGGCAGGCCTGGTCGGTATTTTGATCGCCGCAGTCATGGCACCGATGATCGCCATGTATAGCAATATGGGATCCCTCTAGTTTGGAATTAAAGCAGTATTGTAGGGGATACGGCTTTAAGATAAATAAAAAGTCCACAAGCAGGACGCAAAAGAAAAGGAGAAGATTATTATGAAAAAGTTGGAAGAAAACAAAAAGAACAAGGGATTTTCCCTCGTTGAGTTGATCGTCGTTATCGCGATCATGATCGTACTGGTAGCAGTATTGGCACCGGTATTCACCAAGTATGTGGAGCAGTCAAGACGTGCAACAGATGTGCAGAATGCCAACACGATCGCAAGTGCGATTTTGGTTTATGCAACTAATAATGATGATGAGACAAAGGCACCTTCAACAACTACTACAGCCGTGTTACCGAATACCTTTGATGGATTGCAATCTGTTCCTGCGGTTAAAGGAAAAGTAGGAGGATCAAGTCCAACATTTTATTATAAGTATAATGATACTAAGAATACAGTTGAAGTTTATGTTGGCGACGACGCACATAGGGAATGGTCAGGGGATTTGACACAAGAGTCTAATGCTCAAGAATATAAGAATAGTGATGAGACAAAAGGCAAGAAAACAATATCTACGAAGTAATACATACACATTGCTATTACTATTAAGTAGATAGTGAAAGAGTGAAGGGCAATGGTAGAGGCATACATTTTGAGCATATTTGCGTTCCTCATACCTTAGCCTCTCACATTCCTATCTGCGAGTAAGGAAATCCGTGATAGCGCACAGACCATAGAAAAACGTCGGCACTTAACAAGCGGAGCGCGTTTAGTGTCCGCTACGTTTTTCTCTGAGTGAGAACGTGTCAGTGCGCATCACGGATACCCGCACTCGCCTATGCAAGTGTGGCGTTTGAAAGTAAATAACCCGCATCTGCTTATGCAAGTGTGGCATTTGCATATATAGTCCACTTGCCCCTATACAAGTGTGGCATTTGCATGCATAACCCACACCTATGAAAGTGAGACAATCCATGCTGACCCCAATCTTATTACCTGTATACCTCACCATCTTTGCCTTCGGCATTGTAATCGGCAGTTTCTTAAACGTCTGCATCTATCGCATCCCTAAAGGCGAAACCATCGTTACAATCCCATCGCACTGTATGTCCTGTGGGTATCACTTAAAATGGTATGACCTCATACCCATCTTTAGCTGGCTTTTTTTAGGCGGAAAGTGCCGCAAATGCGGAGCCAAGATTTCCGTCCAATATCCGCTGATCGAATGCTGTAACGGCATATTATATGTCCTTATTTTTGCCATGAAGGATTTTGCACTCCTTGATGGTATTTTGTCTTGTCTGCTTACCTCGGCACTGCTGGTGCTGGCAGTGATCGACGCAAGGACTTTTGAGATACCGCTGGGGATCAATATTTTTATCCTGGTGCTGGGACTGCTTCATATGGGAAGTGATCTGTCACACTGGCAGCAATATGTACTTGGC
>CAVGHS010000126.1:0-5426 GCA_963629085.1 bacterium | reverse complement strand
GAATATACATGTTATGGGGATGAGTCTGCCATATATGCTGGCAGAAGATCCGCAGACAGACCTGCAAACTCTGGTAGAAAAAATGTTTGCCATGAAGGAGGCAGACACCAATGTTTCTTACGAGATTGTTCCACTGACGATCACCTACGAAGCGGACGGAATGACAATAGAGACAGATCGGGATGTTTGCACAAATGTAGCATATCAGGACAATTTTGTTTCTGAGCAGAAACTGGGTGAGAAGGACAGTCTGGTTGTCGTAAAGGCAGGAACAACCCATATCTGTTTTGTCTATCCATATTTCAAGGAAGGCATCCTGACCACAATGCTGGGTGCTTTTGCGACCATCTTCCTATGGTTCCTGCTCTTTCGGAAAAAATGGGATCCACTTGTGCCACTGCGCAAACTGACGGATAAATTATTGGAGATCAATGCATGATGGACGAATTGACAGCCCACTATAATAAATTTAACGAGGATAAACGCCTGACGCGCAGGCACGGACAGGTGGAGTATATCACGACCATGAAGTATATCCATAAGTATCTGGAAATCCTGCAAGGGGCAAATGCTAAGGAAAGCAGTTCTGAAACTGGCACTGCAAGTCCGGTAGATGGCAGGGAGATTCCCTTGCGGATCCTGGATGTCGGCGCGGGAACCGGACGTTATTCCGTAGAACTGGCAAAAGAGGGCTATGACGTGACGGCGGTCGAGTATGTCAAATACAATCTGGGGCGCCTGAAACAAAATGCCGACCGGGCAGAAAAAGAATGTCAGGAGGCGGGCAGGGGATTTTCCCTCCAGGCCTGTCAGGGGGATGCCAGAAAGTTAAAACGATTTTCGGAGGATAGTTTTGATCTGACTCTTTTGTTTGGACCCATGTATCATTTGTATTCCTTCGAGGACAAATTACAGGCGTTGACCGAGGCAAAGCGTGTGACAAGACCGGGTGGCTATATTCTGGTGGCATATCTGATGAACGAATACGGTGTGCTGACCTATGGATTCAAGGAAGGACACACGCTGGAGTGTATAGCAGACGGAAGACTGGATGAGGAGTATCACTGTCATTCCAAAGCAGAAGATCTATACGATTATGTGCGCTTGGAAGATATGGAGGCTTTACGACAGGTGGCAGGACTAGACCATGTGCAGACAATCTCTGCGGACGGACCTGCGGACTATATGCGACGGGAATTAAATGCCATGTCAGAGGAAATGTTTGCCAAGTTCATCGCATATCATTTATCGACCTGCGAACGCCCGGAATTGCTTGGCGCCGGGGCGCACACGGTGGATATTTTACAGAAAAATGTTACAAATGGCCCTGTAAAATGATGGAAAAATGTTACGAATTTTGTTACAAGTTATATTATGATAATACAAAAAGAAGTGTTTCTTCATTGCGGAGAAACACTTCTTTGCTTTTGTAAGAATATTTTATTTATTTACCGTCACATTCATAACGACCGGATTGTGGTCGGAATTCTTGAATCCCAGATCCTTTGTCTCAACGGTATTGATCGTGAGATTGTCAGAAACGATAAAGCCATCGATCATGTAGTACTGGAATACGCTTGGATCACTGTCGTTGCCTGCCAGCGGACGATCCAGAGAACGGCAGGATGGTGTAGAGTTGTCTGTCACAAAGGAAAGACTGTCGCCAAACTCATCTACATCAATGACACCCGGTGTCCACATATCTTCGCTGACAAGCGGATAAGCACTGTTGTCATAGTTGGAAAATGCCTGGTTGAAATCACCACCGGCAATGACATAGTTGCCTTTTTCGGCTTCTTCCTGTAAGAGTTCGCGTAACTGCTTGGTCTGTGCAGCCTTGCCTTCGCCATCGTCGTAAGCCTCCAGGTGCAGGTTGACAAGTACCAGTTCCTTGTCACTGCCCTCAATGGCAACACGATCGACCATGAGACAACGCTTGAGATTGCCCAAACGGATCGGATACTTGAACGGACATGGCAAAGAGATACGCTGGGAATCATCCACGTTAAAAGCGGATAAAGTAGCGATACCACAATCGACCTTGCCGATGGTAGGAAGCGGATATGGCACATAGGCTACCTTGTAGTTTCTGGCAAAGGTAGAATTGTAACCATCCAAAGAAGATGTGATCTTTTCCAATTCGTCAATGCCGTAAGATCTCTTGGAGTCGCGGTCGACCTCCTGCAAAAATACAACGTCTGCATCTTCTTTCTGGATCTGGTCTACGACAGCCTCGATATTGTCATTGACCTGTGTCTCGGTGCAGGAACGGACGTGTTCGCCACCGTCCATAAAGAAGTCGGCTGTCTCGCTCAGTCCGGCATATCCCATATTCCATGTCATGATGGTAAAGTCGTCGCCTGCGGCGAGCGTCTTGGAAGAAGATCCGGAAATATCCAGAGACTCGGTATCTTTTGGTTTGTACTCCGTGATGGTCAGATACCCGATAAAAAGAATGACTGCGGCTACTAAGACCAAAAGAATGATGAGGATGGTCTTAAGCACCTTTTTGAGTGTTTTGTTCATGTAAAATACCCCCTATTGATAAATGTAAGAAGATGCCCTCCCCAGAGCATCTTTTTCTTTCATTATTTTAGCATAAAAAGAGAGGCAATAGAACCATTGCCCCTTGGAAACTTTACATAAATTTTACATAAGAAATTTGTCTAAATTGATAGGTCACACCGAGAAACGCTTGATGAGTGAGGTAGAGATCTGCAATTTGACCGTGTGATTGATGGGATTTTCCATCTGACGGATCAACTGGTCGACTGCCGTCTGTCCCATGAAGCGTCTGGGAATATCAATGGTCGTCAGGGATGGCTCCAGGATGCGCCCTTCGGAAATGTTATCAAAACCGATGATGGCGATGTCGCTGAGACACAGGAAGTTATTGCCTATTGCCGTGCCAATATGAACATAGCCATCAAGGATGACAAGTTGGAAAAAGTGGCAGCCATGAAAGTAGCCATGAGCCATCAGGAGGAGACAAGGATCGCGCAGACCCTGGAGACATTATCCACAGCCCCATTTAACAAGGTGCGTCACTGCGTATTCCCAAAGCATTATGACTACAACCACAATGACCCGGAATTATATGCCTTTGAAAAGGATGCCGAGGGAAACTGGGATGTCAACCATCCTTGCTTTGCTTTCTGGGAACATCTGGAAAAACAGATCTTTGCGCTTGCCGACATGGGGATCCAGTCAGACCTGATCCTTTTCCATCCATATGATAAATGGGGATTTTCCCGTATGAGCATGGAGGAGAACTTTACTTATCTGGACTATCTCATCCGTCGTTTTGCAGCCATTCCACAGATCTGGTGGAGCATGACTAACGAGTATGACCTGATCATGAGCCGGACTATGGAGGACTGGTATGCGATCGAGGAATTTATTGCAAAAGAGGATCCATACCACCATCTGCTCAGCAACCACAACTGCTTTGATTTCTATGATTTCAAGAGAGAAAATGTGACCCACCAGTGCGTGCAGACCATTCTGGTACAAAAGGCAGCAGACTGGATCAAGGAGATCGGCAAGCCGCTTTGCTATGATGAGTGCTGTTATGAAGGAAACCTGCCTTTGACCTGGGGAAATATCTCCGGCTGGGAGATGGCAAATCGTTTCTGGATGGCAGTCTGCCAAGGGGCATATGCAACACATGGTGAGGTATTCTTGTCCGATGACGAAGTGCTCTGGTGGGCAAAGGGCGGTGTCCTCAAGGGAGAAAGCCCAAAGCGTATCGCTTATCTGAAGGAGATCGTAGATGCCATTCCGGGTGCGATCGAGCCATGGGAGGAATATCAGAATTTTGATATTGAAGAGTTCATGAAGCGCCATACACCGGAAGAAATCCAGATGTTGCAGAATAGCCCAATCGTCCAGCATGCAAAAAATCCGACCGAGGCAGAAGACGTGGTAGCGAAGGTCAAAGATGGCAATGCCTTCGGTCATGTAGGCGAGGACTACTATATCGGCTACTATGGTCATCATTGCAATGGTATCGCGACATGGCAGTTGCCGGAAGATAAGCAGTACCGGATCGAGATCATTGATATGTGGAACATGACAAGAGAAGTCACCATGACAGGTGTCAGTGGCAAGTTTGACATCAAGATGCCGGGCAAAGAAGGTATCGCTGTTCTGGCAAGCAGAATGGAATAAGTTTTATATACAAAAAGATCACTTACGTCTATCCCTGACCTAAGCGATCTTTTTTACTGGTAATTCTCTTTTAGTTTCTTGGCTTCTTTTTCCGCCGTCATGATGTATTGGAAAGCAGCGGTCTGATGACTTTCCTCGATGATCCCCATGGAATATAAAAAGGCATGGCAGAGAGATTCGTTGATATGGGTAGCATCCATGGATGCGTGGATGGCGTCCGTCTGTGAACGATAAGTATAATGGCGCGAAATGACGTGAAAAACAGAGGCATAGATCTCGGCTTCCAGATTCAAGTCACGTTCCGAGGACAGATGGGTCTGATTGCTTGGCGCATGCAGATAACGCTCTTTGAAAAGTTGCGACACGAACTGATCCATATCGACCGTGTCGGTTTTGATCTTATTTAGGGCGGCTGTGACCTCGCCATGCTCCTGATGAAAGCGCAAAAAGGTCTGGGTCGGCAGATCGGAAAATTGAGAAAATTTATCGGTTCCCGCCCATTCCTTGCCGACATTGGTATAGGATTCTTTCAAGAGTTCCAGAAAGTCCTTTTTATATTGTTCAAAAATCTGTTCTGCAATGTCGTATTTATCCCGATAGTGGGAGTAGAAGGTATTGCGGCTGACAAGTGCTTCATCCAGGATTTCTTGCACAGTCAGTTTCTCAAAAGAGCCCTGATTCACTAATTTGATAAAGGCATTGACGATGGCGCGGTCGGTGCGCTTGTATTGCAGTCCTTTTTCCATATCATTCCTCCTGAAAATATGCCGGATCCTTCCATCCATGTCGATCACCGAGTACCGAACGTTTTGTATAGTATAACATTTACCGAACACTTTGTATAGTTATAGGACAATATATCATATATGTATGATGACAGGACGACGCCGTGATAGTGTGCATTTGTTTTTGGCAAAAAGCGTGCAACAATATGACCAAAGATACGGAGGAGGTTTAGCATGGATCAGTATAGAGAAAAGGCAAAAGCCTTGGTAGAGACTTTGAGCCTGGAAGAAAAGGCATCTTTAACATCCGGTCTGGATGTTGTTATGACAAAAGCCTTGGAGGAGAAAGATATTCCTGCCATATGGATGTCGGATGGCCCGCATGGTCTGCGCAAGCAGGAAGGGGCACAGGATTTCATGGGAAAAATTGAAAGCCGCGTCGCCACCTGTTTTCCGGCGGCATGTTGCAGCGGATCGTCTTTTGATCCGACCCTTGCAGAAAGAATGGGGCAGGCATTGGGACAGATCTGT
>CAVGHS010000125.1:4688-5554 GCA_963629085.1 bacterium | reverse complement strand
AAATGAATCATTATATACAAAATCATTTCCTGTATTGTATGGCGGATCTATATAAATCATCTTGATAGCACCATAATAATTCTGTCTAAGCAATTTCAAAACTTCCAGATTGTCTCCCTCGATGTATAGATTTTCTGTAGTATCTGCATTCTTACTATCCTCTGGAATGAATTTTAAAGTTCGCTCAATAACATCTTCCTGAGCAATCTTTTTTGCATTCTTTTTTCCAGCCCACGTCAATTCATACTTTTCACTTCCTACTTCTTCAAACTGTCCCAGTTCTTCTTTCAGGGCTTCAAAATCAACTTCTCCATCCTTTACTGCAGATGGAAATAACTGTGCAAGTTTCTTTACATTGTCACCAATAATATCATTGATCTGCTTCGGTACTTTAGTTTCCATCTTTCCCCCTTCTATTGCGTTTATAATCAACTCTTTTTTTACATATATCAACCATTATAGTACACAATATTTGTAAACTCAAATAAAAACGAGGTATAAAATTAGTGGACTTGATAAACTTTGGCAATAAACTAAAAAAACTAAGATTACAGAATCATATGACCCAACAACAATTAGCCTCTCTCATGGGCGTCACAAAATCTGTCGTCTCCTATTACGAATTACAGGAGCGTATTCCATCCCCAGAGATACTAATTAAACTTTCAACTATTTTTCATGTGAGTACAGACTATTTGTTAGGTATTAGTTCTGATAACTCCATCAATATTTCCGGACTAAATGATGATGCTATTGCAGTATTATCTGCAATGATTAACTTACTTCGAGATAAAAACAGTAAAATAGAATAAAAAACAGCGTTACGACTTTTCTCAAAATCGTAACGCTGTCTTCTTTTTATCTTT
>CAVGHS010000125.1:0-4678 GCA_963629085.1 bacterium | reverse complement strand
TTTATATTTTATTTAACAGGATAATTTCTGTTTTAACGCCTCCTGCAAGACTCCTGATACATTGATATGCGCTTTTTCTGCTTTTTGATTTAACCAATTTGGAAGTGTCACATTTCTTCGTACAGTTCTATTATCCTCTCTGCGACGGTATTCATCAACATCCAGATCAACCAATGATATATAACTCTTTCCTTCTCCTGCAAAAGTTCCTTTTTCTACATTAATCTGACTAATATTGGACGGATCTGGTACATTTTCGTCTCTATCTTGGCGAGTTATAATATTAACACCAATTGCATCCCGTGCCATGAGCATAGCATCCGCAGTGCCAAAGCCCTCTGTCATGAGTCCCAAATCTGGTACTTCAATCAAAACCGTGTTCTTTTTATCATCTACTTGTGTGAAAATCACTGGATAAGCCTGTCTCATGCTACATATCCTCCCTTACCTTATAATATACACTGTATGCCATTTTATAGTCCCCATTTTCTCAAAATTGCCCTTGCCAATATTTCATTGATTTCCTTGTGCCTCGGAATCTGTTCTTGATCTTTTCCTCTCACATATACATCATGATTTCCGCCATGACGTCAAAAACAAATCCTGCCGCCTCTAATTTTTTCACTAATTCTCTATGTTTCATAAACTCCCTCCCTACTATCATTATACACACCCCGTGTGTATAATCAAGTTTATCTTCCAAAATTAAAAATGCAACGCCCCATCATTTCTTCTCATCCAGTAGCATCACCCCATCTGCCGGATTGTGGTCGATCGCACCAACAATGCGATGTGGCACATACGGCTCTTCCAGATATGCAATATCCTCTGCACTTAATCTGACCTCTACAGCCCTTACAGCATCTTCCAAATGTTTTGCTTTCGTTGCTCCAATAATCGGCGAACTCACGCCCTTGGTGTAATGCCATGCAAGCGCGATCTGCTGCATCTTGACCTGATATTTCTCTGCCAGTTCTGCTACACGGCGTACGATCTCCATATCCTGTTCTTCTGTCCGGTCATATTTTCCCTTCGCAACACGGTCTGTCTTACTGCGCAAGGTATCCGTATTCCATTCCGGTCGTGTCAGATGTCCTGCTGCCAGGGGACTATACGGCATCAGTGACACTCCCATCTGCTTACAGATCGGGATCAGTTCTCTTTCATCCTCCCGATACAACAGATTGTAATGATTTTCCATTGCCTCAAAGCGCGCCCATCCATGTTCCTTGGCAATCATCTGCATATTGTAAAATTGATAACCATACATAGCAGACGCACCAAGCGCCCGCACCTTGCCAGCCTTTACCAGATCATTTAGGGCTTCCATGGTCTCCTCGATCGGTGTCTCATAGTCAAAGCGATGAATGATATAAAGATCCAGATAATCTGTCCCCAATCGTTTCAGACTGCCATCAATCTCACGATGAATGGCTTCGGCAGATAACCTTCCCGGGTTAAAATATACCTTAGATGCAAGGACGACTTTATCACGCGCTACATTCTTTTTTAGTGCGCGTCCCAAATATTCCTCGCTGGTTCCGGCAGAATATCCATTTGCCGTATCAAAAAAATTGATTCCAAGAGACAAGGCATCCTTGACGACTGCCTCCGTGTCCTGCTCATCCAATGTCCAGTCATGCATGGTGCCTGCTTTCCCAAAACTCATACAACCGACACAGATCTTTGATACCTCGATATCTGTTTTTCCCAATTTCGTATATTCCATTTTACCTTCACCTCGTCCTTTCCTATTTCTTAAAATAAATCCAACATATTATCCAGATAGATTGCCTCGCGCACCTGCAACTGATACTCCGGCTTTGTCATATAATAAAGCATAAATTCTAAGATCAGAGCACTCCCAAGTCCCCGTCCCTCAATCTTAAACTGTGAAAATCCCATAGGAAGATATATATTTTGTATATCATTTATGCCAATAAAGGCAGGACTTTTCATCGCTTTGGAAAAGCGATAACCTTCCGCAGCATTTGCCGCCTTACAACGGTGTTCTTCTCCGCCTATCCCAAGGCTCTTGCGACTAACAGCCTCATAACAGGCTTTTCGATCCTGACAACCGATAGAACAGCATTCATTACACAAAAATTCTACTTTATCTTTCTGCTCCTGACTTAGCGTCTGCCACTGATCCAATGCCTTATTCAGCCGAAAATCCGAAACGACATAAGAAAAATCTTCCCGGTCGATTTCTTTTTTGCACTGTGAGAAATCATCCAGCACTTTCGTCGTAGAGGATACAAAATAAAACTTAGGATAATGTTCTTTGATATAGTCCAGCAATAGATCAGAATAGATGATAATGCCATTTTGCCTGCCACCGGTCTGTTCAAACATCTGACAGAGCCTGTTGCACTTCTTATCGGCAAGGTTGGTCTTATCCAACAGGGAATTACTAAAGGTAAGCCGTGCCGAAATATCATATGTCTGCATAAGTTTTATGACATCCTCGGGCTTAGTCTCACCAAATCCCACACGTCCACCGCCCCAGATACAATCCGCCGGCGCACCATAGATAGCGCCTATCTCGCACCAATCATAAAAGTATTCCCTATGCTCATAAAACAAGGGCAAAAAAACGCGATAAAGATCATAAAACTCAAATAAGCCCGGCAGATGATAATATGCCTTTTTTTCCATAATATATGCCTACCTTTCTTATCATTGCTATCATAACATATGCCTATAAAAAAGAGACAGAAAAGTTTACTTTCCTGTCTCTTTATCGTGGACTAGACGGGAGTCGAACCCGTGTCCAAAAACCAATCCCCTGTCCTTCTACGAGTGTAGTTTGTTCTTTAACATTCCCTCCGCCGCCCGGGAACAAACACCCTTGCGGTTTTAGTAGCTTCATGATACGCCCATGGACGCAAAGCTTAGTCCATGTCGTTTCTCACATAGTCGAAGCCTGGGTCCTAATGTGTGAGTGCACTAGGTCAGACTACTGCCAAATTAGGCAGCGTATGCTAAATTATTATCTTCAGCGTTTAATTTTAATTTGGCCATTTAACGCATTACCATACGACTCGCTTCTCCAGCTTCATAATCCCTGTCGAAACCTTTACTAGCCCATATGCAATTGTAACTTCCCTGCCTCCTACTATAGACATCGGTGACTTGGAACAGATATATTATAACAAGTTGTGGCTTTTTTTCAAGTCAACTTGTCATTTCCTATGCTGCATTTTTCATATGCTAAAGATTTCGCACCTTGAAATCACGCTCCGCTTCACGGCGCATATCCTTTTTGGCAATATCTGCACGCTTATCATAGAGTTTCTTACCTTTTGCCAGCGCGATCTCCACCTTGACCAGACTGCCCTTGAAATAGACCTCCACCGGCACCAGGGTATAGCCTTTCTCAGCAATCTTGGCTTTTAACTTGTTGATCTCCGCCTTGTGCATCAATAGTTTCTTTGGACGCAGGGGATCCCGGTTAAAGATATTCCCCTTTTCATAAGGAGAAATATGCATCTGATAAATAATCACCTCGTCATTTTCGATCCGCACAAACGCCTCTTTGATGCTGCATTTTCCCATACGAAGAGACTTGACCTCTGTGCCATGCAGGGCAATGCCCGCCTCGTATTTTTCTTCCAGAAAATATTCGTGATATGCCTTTTTATTGTTTGCTATGAGTTTCTTGCTCTCTTTACTCATCTTCATCCTCCGCCAAAACAAAATCGATCGTGCGCGCCATGGTATCGCAGTCCTCTACGACAACCTTAACACGCTGTCCCAGTTTATAATGTCGATTTGTGCGCTCTCCGACCAGTTCATAAGTTTCTTCCACGAACTGATAATAGTCTCCCTGGATCGTGGAAATATGCACAAGCCCCTCGATGGTATTTGGCAGTTCCACATAAAGTCCCCATCCGGTCACACTGGAAATGATACCCTCAAAAGTCTCTCCCATATGCCGGCTCATGTATTCTACTTTCTTTAACTTGTCTACCTCTCGCTCCACCTCGTCTGCCCGGCGCTCCAGACGGCTGGTCTCTGTCGCAATGACCGGCAGCAGGGACTCATAGTGTTCCCGTCTCGCCTCATTATATCTGCCACGCAGATTTTCCTTAATGATACGATGGATCTGTAGATCCGGATAACGGCGGATCGGCGAGGTAAAATGACAATAATAGTCTGCCGCCAATCCAAAGTGTCCTGTACATTCTACCGTATATTTTGCCTGTTGCATAGACCGGAGCGTCAACCTGGAAATAAAGTCCTCTTCCGGTGTGCCTTGGATCTTTCCCAACAGTTTTTGCAGTTCCTTCGGATGCACATCATCCGCGCCGCCCTTGATCGTATAGCCAAAATTGCCGATAAAAGTAGCCAGTTTGCGGATCTTTTCTCCGTCCGGCGTCGCATGGGTCCGATACAAAAATGGGATCTCCTGCCAATAAAAATGCTCTGCTACCGTTTCGTTGGCGATCAGCATGAAATCTTCAATGATCTTGGTCGCCACATTGCGCTCATAAGGCATCACATCCACAGCATGTCCCTGCCCATCCAAAACAATTTTTGTCTCCGGAAAATCAAAATCAATGGAACCTCGCTGCATACGTTTCTTGCGGATCAGACCCGATAATTCTTCCATCAAGGTAAACATCGGCACCAGTTCCCGGTACTTTCTGCATTCCTCCGGATCCTGATCTACCAG
>CAVGHS010000124.1:0-5627 GCA_963629085.1 bacterium | reverse complement strand
CACCTGCGCTTTCGCAAGTTCTAACTGTTCCAAAAAGACCTCCTCCAAAGAAGCCTCCCCGGTCAGTTCCTCTACACTTCCGCTCACAACGATATGTCCATGGTCGATCATGGCGACCTTGTCACACAACTTTTCTGCCACCTCCAGCACATGGGTGGAAAAGAAGATGGCACTTCCCTGTGCACACAAGGCGCGCATCTCTTGCTTTAATACCGCAGATGCCTTGGGATCCAAGCCCACAAAAGGCTCATCTAAGACCAATAACTTTGGCTGGTGCACAAAGGCACTGATCAGGGCTACCTTTTGCTTCATACCATGGGAATAAGAAGATATCAGATCTCCCAAGGCTTCCTTGATCTCAAAGGCATCCGCAATCCTTTCGATACGTTCTGTCCGCACTTCCGTCGGCACTTCATAAATGTCTGCGATAAAATTGATATAAGAGATCCCTGTCATATATTCATACAGATCGGGATTGTCCGGGATATATGCCATCTTTTTCTGGCATTCTTTCTTTGCTTCCCAGAGTGTTTTCCCATCGATATAGATCTCTCCATTATGGGAAGATAAGATACCAACGATCGACTTGATCGTGGTAGATTTTCCGGCACCATTGTGTCCGATAAAACCAAAGATCTCGCCTTCCTCTACCTCCAGCGACACATGATCCACTGCCGGCTTTTGTCCATCATAAGATTTTGTAAAATCTTTTAGTTGCAATACTGTAGCCATTGCTCCCCTAAACGCTCCTCTTTCTATACATCCTGCACATATTTTAGGACAGTCTCGTAATTGAGATTGCCGCCAAAAAGATCCAGCGCCGATCCGATCGTGATATTGATCTTGCCGTCACCGATCTCCTTGATATGTGTGATGTCCTGATAATCGGAAATACCGCCGGCATAAGTGATCGGGATCTTGCCCCAGTCTCCCAAAAGACGAACCAGATCCTCCTCGATTCCCTGACACTTGCCCTCAACATCCGCCGCATGGATCAAGAACTCATCACAATAGGAAGAAAGCCGATCCAGTAACTCTGTCGTGATCTTTTCCTTGGTAAAATGCTGCCAGCGATCTGTCACAATGAAATAATCGTCATCCGCCCTGCGCGCAGAAAGATCCAAGACGATATGTTCCTTGCCAACCGCCTCCACCAATCTGCCTAAATTCCGGTAGTTGACCCTGCCATCAGAAAAGACATAAGAAGTCACGATCACATGACTGGCTCCTTCCGTCAAAAAATATGCGGCATTGTCCGCTGTAATGCCTCCGCCGATCTGCATGCCTCCCGGGTAAGTATGGAGTGCCAAAAGCGCCTGTTGCCTGGTCGCCTCATAGTAGGGACTGTCCGTCTTGTTGAGCATGATGACATGCCCGCCCTTCAGACCATCCTTTGCGTAAAAGTCTGCAAAAAAATCTGCATCCCGCTTGGACACAAAATTCTCGTTTGCCTGATCGCCCTCATCCTGTAACGTGGCTCCGACGATCTGTTTCACCTTGCCATTGTGTATGTCGATACACGGTCGGTATTCCATAATAATATGTAGTTTCCTTTCTTAAAAAATCATTTGGATTGAGCATAGCACACTTTGTACGAAAAAGAAACCTTTTGTTCTACTTGCCTATCCTCTTCTATTTTGTTAGAATATCATATTAAAGTAGGGCTCGGTCGTCTTGCCGAACCTGCTAAAAATAAGAAATACGAGTGAAAAGAAAGAGAGGAAAACACACAATGGGTACAATTATTGGCGAAGGCATTACTTTTGACGATGTATTATTAGTCCCTCAGTATTCTGAGGTTACCCCTAATATGATTGATCTGACTACCAATCTGACCAAGAAAATCAAGTTAAACATTCCTATGATGAGTGCAGCAATGGATACGGTTACCGAATCCAAGATGGCGATTGCCATGGCTCGTCAGGGTGGTATCGGTATCATTCACAAAAACATGTCAATCGAAGCACAGGCAGAAGAAGTGGACAAGGTAAAACGTTCTGAGAACGGTGTCATTACCGATCCATTTTATCTTTCTCCTGAGCATACATTAAGAGATGCTGACGACCTGATGGCAAAGTTCCGCATTTCCGGTGTGCCAATCACCGAAGGGACCAAATTAGTCGGTATCATCACAAACCGTGATCTCAAGTTTGAAACAGATTTTTCCAAGAAGATCAAAGAGTCCATGACTTCCAAGGAGGATGGACTGATCACAGCCAAGGTTGGTATTACCTTAGAAGAGGCAAAGGCGATCCTTGCCAAGGCTCGTAAAGAGAAATTACCGATCGTAGATGATGATTTCAATCTTCGTGGTCTCATCACGATCAAAGATATTGAAAAGCAGATCAAGTACCCATTGTCTGCAAAGGATGATCAGGGTCGTCTGCTCTGCGGTGCCGGTGTTGGTATCACTGCCAACATGATGGAACGTGTAGAGGCACTGGTCAATGCACATGTTGACGTTATCGTTATGGATTCCGCACATGGCCACTCCAAGAATATTATCGAAGCCGTCAAGAAAGTAAAGGCTGCTTACCCTGATCTTCAGGTCATTGCCGGCAACATTGCAACCGGTGATGCTGCAAGAGCCCTGATCGAGGCTGGCGCAGATGCTGTCAAGGTCGGTATCGGACCTGGTTCTATCTGTACGACCCGTATCGTAGCCGGTATCGGTGTTCCACAGATCACTGCTATCATGGACTGCTACGCAGTTGCCAAGGAATACGGCATCCCTGTTATCGCTGACGGCGGTATCAAGTACTCCGGTGATATCACAAAGGCACTGGCTGCCGGTGGTAACGTATGTATGATGGGTAGCATGTTTGCAGGATGTGACGAAGCACCCGGTACTTTTGAATTATTCCAGGGAAGAAAATACAAGGTTTACCGTGGCATGGGTTCTATCTCTGCTATGGAAAACGGAAGCAAGGATCGTTACTTCCAGGAAGGCGCTAAGAAATTAGTACCGGAAGGTGTCGAAGGACGTGTTGCTTACAAGGGATCCTTGGAAGACATGATCTTCCAGTTAGTCGGTGGTATCCGCTCCGGTATGGGATACAACGGATGTCCTACCATTCCGGAATTGCAGGAGCGTGCAAAGTTCGTCAAGATCTCTGCTGCTTCCTTGAAGGAAAGTCACCCACATGACATCCACATCACCAAAGAAGCACCGAACTACAGTGTAGACGAATAAAATAAGACAAAAATAAGGGGCGTGTGTCACTGACACACGCCCTATTTGTTTGCCTCCATAGATCATTCATCCCGGAAATGTCCTGCAATGATATCAAAGATACACCAGATGCCTCCGCCTGCAGTGGACGCCAGAAAGATCTTGATAATGCAGATCAACAAAGATTTCCTGGTCAGGGTTCCTGCCAAAAATCCGACATACAAAAAACGTACCGGACGAATAAAAAGCCAATAGCCTCCCACATAAATCGCAAGAATTGTCCCCATCAATCCCAATAAGACTGCAATCACTTTTCGTATGTTTTTGTTCATAGTTAGTCTCCCGTATCGATTAGTCTCAAAAAATAAGATAAAATCCAAGTAGGCCGATAAAAATCCCTAACAATGCCCCGGCAATGACATCCCCAATAAAATGTACGCCGCCGATCACACGGACGATCGCCAGAAAAATACCGGCAATAAAGATCAGTCCTGCCAGTGCGGGCGAAACCTGCGTAAAACACATGCCAATGATAAAAATAGAAAATACATGGCGGCTTGGAAAACTCCTGCCATGGGTGTCTTTTTTGATCAGTGGTCTGATGTCCATTTTTTCGTAAGGGCGCGGTGCGTTGTAGGCGCGCCGGAACAAACTGACGACCACAAATGCCACCCCCGGCACCAAAACAGTGTGATATAGCATCTCATATCTTGCTGTAAAAAGCAAATACAAAAGTAATGTCGGATAGGCTGCCATAGTCAGTCCGGTGATCAGGCGGTTGGCACCCAGGATCCAACGCAAAGCCTTTGGATGACTGCGCAGGGCATCCGCCATGCGATTGTACTGGTCTTGCTGCATCTTTTATTCCTCCTGTACCGTGCCATGCGCATCAATATAAGAATTGACATCCGTAAGGAACTGCTGCCAGGCATCCTCATGATCCACAAAATAGAGCGGACACTTTTTGCCGGTCACATCATAATGACGTATGACATCATCTGTTGTCAGGTTAAACTTGCCCATCAGATAGGCTGTGAGTTGTACCAGCGAATCATAGGTCTGTTGGTCGAACTGTCCGCTTTCATCCGGATGACAGCATTCGATAGAGATCGTATCGTTGTTTCTGTCATTGGAAGCATAACTGATCTCACTGGTCGGAATACACTGGACGATTTCGCCATCCAGTCCGATGATAAAATGACTGCTCGCCATGGTCTCATGACTGTCTTTGAGTCCCTCAAAATAATTGCGGTTCTGTATGGCAGTCGATCCCGGATTTGCTGTATAGTGTATGACAATTCCCTTGACATCATTCAGGACAAGCCCCGGTCGGGAATAATCGTTGATAGACAAAAGTTCCACATCCAGATCCGGCTGCTCCGTCACGACCTTGTGGTCTGTTTTCCCGGAAAATACGGAAACCACCTTACGCCCGATCCCAAGTACGATGGTCAGCGCTCCCACGGTAGCCAAAAATAAGATGATGACCTCAAGAATCAGTTTTTTCTTTTGTTTCTTTGTCAGTCTGTGTCTTTTCTTCGTAGCCATACCCTTATTATATCTCTTTTTTGCATTTCGGCAAGACTTTGCCCTCTCTCCCTTGTTTTACAAAAAACACTTCCCATATAGACATTTTCCGTGTAAAATATCTTAGGTTTTAAATAATAACAAAAGAAAGGTTCTTATAAAATGAAGAAAAAACTTTGCATTCTTCTGTGTATCTTTGCCATGCTCTTATGCGGTTGCAGGACTTCGGCTTCCGAACTCCGTTTTGGCGCGGCAAATATCGGTGGCATGTATTACTCTTTTGCCAATACCTTTGCCACACTTTCCAACGAAAACACTGATTCTTATACCATGGAAGTGCGCTCTACCTCCGGGTCTTCTGCCAATCTACGCCTGCTTGCCGACAACTACATCGAACTCGGCATTGCGCAGGCAGACATCTTGGCGGATGCCTACAAGAACAGCACCAATCTGCGTGCTATTGCCGGACTGTATACCGAAGCCTGCCAACTGGTCGTGCGCGAACATTCCGATATCCACTCGCTTGCTGATTTGCAAGGGCATTCCGTCAGCGTTGGTGCTGCGGAATCCGGCACTGAGAAAAATGCCAACCAGATCTTAGAGTATGCCGGGCTGACACCGGCCATCGTCGACATCCAGAATCTCGACTATACTGCTGCTGCCAAGGCACTCAAGAACGGCGACATTGACGCTTTCTTTTGTACTGCCGGCATTTCCACAACCGTGATCACGGAATTGGCAAGTAAATGTGACATCCGTCTGGTCTCACTGGATCAGACCTGTATCGACCGTATGCTCTCCACATCGGATGCTTACAGCAAATATATCATCCCGGCAAACACCTATCCGGGGCAGACGGAAGATGTCACAACGATCGGTGTCAAAGCCGTCCTTGTCACCACAGATTCCGTTTCCACCGAAGCCATCC
>CAVGHS010000123.1:0-5662 GCA_963629085.1 bacterium | reverse complement strand
TATGTATGCTCAGATCATTGATGATACAGTTGGTAATACACTCGTTTCCGCTTCTACGCTTGATAAAGAGGTAAAGGCTGATTTAGAGAAGACAAATAATGTTGAAGCAGCAGCTAAGTTAGGTACTGTTATTGCTAAGAAGGCATTAGATAAAGGTATTTCCACAGTTGTATTTGACAGAGGTGGATTCATTTATCAGGGCAAGATCGCAGCATTGGCTGACGCAGCTAGAGAAGCTGGATTAGAATTTTAGGAGGAAATAACACATGAGACATGAAATTATTGATGCTAGTCAATTAGAGTTAAATGAAACAGTGGTATCAATTAAACGTGTAACAAAGGTTGTTAAGGGTGGACGTAACATGCGTTTCACAGCCTTAGTTGTTGTCGGTGACGGCAATGGTCATGTTGGTGCAGGACTTGGCAAAGCAGCTGAAATCCCAGAAGCAATCCGCAAGGGAAAAGAAGATGCAATGAAGAAGTTGATTACTGTAAAACTTGATGAGAACAACAGTATTACACATGATATTTCTGGTAAGCATACAGGTGCTTCTGTATTACTGAAGAAGGCTCCGGAAGGTACAGGTATCATCGCTGGTGGTCCAGCCCGTGCCGTTTGTGAGTTGGCAGGTATCCAGAACATCCGTACAAAGTCATTAGGTTCTTCTAACAAGCAGAACGTTGTACTTGCTACAATCGACGGACTCCGTCAGTTGAAATCCCCAGAAGAAGTTGCAAGACTTCGTGGTAAGACTGTAGAAGAGATTCTCGGTTAAGGAGGAAATAGATCATGGCAGAAAAGAAGTTAAAGATTACACTTGTTAAGTCTCCTATCGGAGCAGTTCCAAAGAACAAGAAGACTGTTGAAGCATTAGGCCTTAGAAAACTCAACAAGACTGTTGAGATGCCTGACAACGAAGCAGTTCGTGGAATGATCAGACAGGTAAGACATTTAGTTAAGGTAGAAGAGATTTAATCAAATAATTAAGGAGGTGTCACAATGGATTTATCAAACTTACAGCCGGCAGAAGGCTCAAAGCACAGTGATAATTTCAGAAGAGGACGTGGACACGGTTCAGGCAATGGCAAGACCGCTGGTAAGGGTCATAAGGGACAGAAGGCTCGTTCAGGAGCTCCAAGACCTGGTTTCGAAGGTGGTCAGATGCCTTTATACAGACGTATTCCTAAGAGAGGTTTCACATGCAGAAACTCTAAGGAAATCGTTGGTATCAACTTATCTTATCTTGAGAGATTTGAAGATGGTGCAACTGTAACAGTTGAATCATTGGTTGAGGCTGGTATCGTAAAGAACACCAGAGATGGTGTTAAGATTCTTGGTAACGGTGAACTTACTAAGAAACTGACAGTCCAGGCTAACGCTTTTAGTGCAAGCGCTAAGGAAAAGATCGAAGCCCTTGGTGGTAAAGCAGAGGTGATCTAATGCTAGAAACACTCCGCAATGCATTTAAAATTAAAGATTTACGAAAAAGAATCGGATTTACATTTTTAATGCTCATTGTAGTGCGAATTGGAAGTCAGCTTCCAATTCCCGGAGTGGATCCGGATGTATTTTCACAGTTATTTGCAAACAATGGCGATGCGCTGAATTTCTTTGATGCGATTACTGGTGGATCTTTTGAAAATATGTCTATTTTCGCTCTGAACATTACACCATACATTACATCTTCTATTATCATCCAGTTGCTGACCATTGCATTCCCGAAGTTAGAGGAAATGCAGCGTGATGGGGAGCAGGGAAGAAAGAAGATGACACAGATTACCCGTTATGTTACGGTTGGATTGGCAATCATCCAGTCTGTTGCTATGGCAATCGGATTTGGACGTTCCGGTTATCTGACCGAGTTTAACGCACTGTATGTTATCATGACAGTTGCTGCTCTTACAGCAGGTTCATCTGTACTTATGTGGATCGGTGAAAGAATTACCGAAAAGGGTATCGGTAACGGTATCTCTATCGTACTTGTGATCAACATTCTTTCACGTATTCCGAGTGATCTGACTTCATTATTTGAACAGTTCATCTCCGGAAAGACCATTGCAAAGGGTACACTTGCAGGTGTGATCATCGCAGCAATCATTGTTGCTATGGTTGTTCTGGTTGTATTCTTGCAGGGGGCTGAGCGTAGAATCCCGGTTCAGTATTCAAAGAAAATTCAGGGAAAGAGACAGGTTGGTGGTGCCAACTCCGTGATTCCAATGAAGGTCAATACGGCTGGTGTTATTCCGGTCATCTTTGCACAGTCATTGTTACAGACACCGGTTATCATTTGCACTTTGCTTGGTAAGACAGGCGGTACAAGTTTCTGGTACAAGATCCTTCGCGGAATGTCACAGTCAAACTGGTTCGATCCGGATAATTGGATTTATACCATTGGTGCTGTAGTATATGTGCTGCTGATCATCGGCTTTGCATATTTCTATACGTCAATTACCTTTAATCCGCTTGAGATCGCTGACAACTTAAAGAAGCAGGGCGGTTCCATTCCGGGTATCCGATCAGGCAAGCCCACGAGTGATTACTTACAGGCAGTCCTGAACAACATTATTTTTATCGGTGCTATCGGACTTTCCATCGTAGCGATCATCCCGATCGTATTTAATGGATTATTTGGTGCAAATGTGTCCTTCGGTGGAACATCCATCATCATTATTGTTGGTGTTATCATCGAGACATTGAAGCAGGTGGAATCCCAGATGCTCGTCAGAAATTACAAGGGATTTTTAAATGATTAATGAATAGACATCCATATGGAGATACTGGCCTAGCCGTATCTCCTAAGGTGTTATAAGGAGGTTTTTTATCGTGAAGATTATTATGTTAGGCGCTCCTGGTGCCGGCAAAGGCACACAGGCAAAGCAGATCGCAGCAAAATATCAGATTCCTCATATCTCAACAGGAGATATTTTCCGTGCCAACATCAAAAATGGCACAGAACTTGGAAAAAAGGCAAAGGAATATATGGATCAGGGACTTTTGGTGCCGGATGAACTGACCTGTGATCTGGTTATGGATCGTATCGGTCAGGAAGATTGTGCCAATGGATTTGTACTGGATGGATTTCCACGTACCATTCCGCAGGCAGAGAGTCTGGATGCAGCACTTTCTAAGATCGGACAGAAGATGGATTTCGCCATTGACGTCGATGTACCGGATTCCCATATCGTAAAGAGAATGTCAGGTCGTCGTGCCTGCCTTTCCTGTGGAGCAACCTATCACATTGTTGCCATTCCGCCAAAGAAAGAAGGTATCTGTGATGCCTGCGGTAAGGAATTAGTCTTAAGAGACGATGATAAGCCTGAAACAGTACAGAAGAGACTGGATGTTTACCATGAGCAGACACAGCCTCTGATCGATTATTATCAGAAGCAGGGCATCCTGCATTCTGTAGATGGAACGCAGCCGATGGAGGACGTATTTGCCAATATCGACGCCATCATAGGAGCCTAGCCCATGTCAGTTACCATTAAATCTGCCCAAGAATTAGAGTATATGCGGGAAGCCGGCAGGATCCTTGCCAGTGTGCATCAGACCTTAGGGGATGCCTTGTGTGAAGGAATGTCGACTTTGGAGATCGATACTTTGGGAGAAGAGATCATCCGAAGTTTCGGATGCGAGCCCTCTTTTTTGAACTATATGGGATATCCGGCATCTGTGTGCGTTTCCGTTAATGACGAGGTCGTACACGGGATTCCGAGAGAAGATCACATCATTATGAATGGTGATATCGTCAGTCTGGATATTGGCGTGATCTATAAAGGTTATCATTCCGATGCGGCAAGGACGCATGGGGTGGGAGAGATCTCACCGGAGGCGCAGGCACTGATCGATGTGACGCGAGAGAGTTTCTTCGCCGGTATAGAGCAGGCGACAGCCGGACGACACCTGAATGATATTTCAAGTGCGATCGGTGATTATGCGACCAAGCGTGGCTATGGCGTGGTTCGCGACCTGGTAGGGCATGGCATTGGCACGCACCTGCACGAGGAACCGGAAATACCAAACTATCGTAAATGGCGGCGCGGCATCAAGTTGCAGCCCGGCATGACCTTTGCGATCGAGCCTATGATCAACATTGGCAGTCCAAACGTCGTATGGATGGATGATGAATGGACGGTTGTGACGGAGGATGAATCCTTATCCGCACATTATGAAAACACCATCATCATTACGGACGGTCGACCGGAGATACTGACACTGACAGAAAGTGAGAAGCATCTATGGACGAATTGATCTTAGCGAAATCCAAGGCGGGACATGATAAGAATCATATCTATCTTGTACTGAAACGGCAGGATGACATCGTCTATCTGGTCAATGGAAAGACCAGAACATGCGATAATCCCAAAAAGAAAAAAGAAAAACATATACAGCCGATCAAGCATTTGCCACAAGAGATCTTAGATCTGGCAAAGGGCAAGGCGATGAATGATGATTTGGTCGGTCAGATTTTAGATCTTTATATAGGAGGAATAAAATAAATGTCTAAGGCAGATGTAATCGAAGTAGAAGGTGTTGTAGTAGAAAAATTGCCAAATGCTTTCTTTAAAGTGGAACTGGAAAATGGTCACCAGATCTTGGCAACGATCAGCGGTAAGCTTCGTATGAATTATATCCGTATCTTACCGGGTGACAAGGTTACGATCGAGATGTCACCATATGATCTGACAAAGGGCAGAATCATTTGGAGAGATAAGTAAAAAGTTGTTGACAAGAGTTTAGTACTTTTGCTATACTATTAAGTGCGTTTATGGGCATTTCTTTTCGCGCGCCTATAAATGCAGTAGATAAAAGACTTGTACATGCGTACAAGGAACACGAAAATGATGAGAAGGGAGGCATTTCCTACAATGAAGGTAAGATCATCAGTAAAACCTATTTGCGAAAAGTGCAAAGTAATCAAGAGAAAAGGTAGTGTTCGTATTATTTGCGAGAACCCGAAACACAAACAGAGACAGGGCTAATTCATAAGGATTAGTGTTATTTGTATATGTTATGTGCGGCTGATGTTCCCGATGATTAGTAAATAATTAGGCAACATTTTCATAATATATGCGGATCACCCTACATACCGAGGGTGGTTAGTTTCGTGGATTCGGAACTCTTCCTTACTATATGTTTAGGAAGAAAAGAACCAAATGAGGCATATACACACATTTCAGGCCGGCAACGGAGCTGTATAGGGTCTATTTGGGGATGGTAGTAGTTAATCAGAAAATTTTATGGAGGTGTAAACACACATGGCTCGTATCGCAGGTGTAGATTTACCAAGAGAAAAACGCGTAGAAATTGGTTTAACTTACATTTACGGAATTGGTAGAGTAAGTTCTAACAAGATTCTTGAAGCAGCAAATGTTGATCCTAGCACTCGTGTTAAGGACTTGACAGACGACGAAGTTAAGAGAATCAGTGCTGTCATTGACGAAACAATGATGGTAGAAGGTGATTTGAGAAGAGACGTAGCTCTTAATATCAAGAGACTGCAGGAGATTGGATGCTATCGTGGTATCCGTCACAGAAAGGGACTTCCGGTTCGTGGTCAGAAGACAAAGACCAACGCCAGAACAAGAAAGGGTCCTAAGAGAACTGTAGCAAACAAGAAGAAATAATTTCAGAAAGTAGGTTAGTTTAGATATGGCTAAA
>CAVGHS010000122.1:0-5670 GCA_963629085.1 bacterium | reverse complement strand
CACCATCCAAAGCAGCCTGCACCAGAATCGCCGTTGCAGCCCCACCGGCGCCCAGAAGAGTCATCTTCTTTCCAATGATATCCACACCATTTTCCTTTACGGCACGCATGAAGCCGATACCGTCTGTCGTATAGGCTGTCAGAACGCCATCATCATTGACGATCGTATTACAAGCCCCCGAGATCTCAGAAGCAGGCGAAACCTTGTCCGCCAATTTACACATGATATTCTTGCCCGGCATGGTGATATTCCAGCCGCGTGCTCCCATGGTACGCAAGCCCTCGACTGCCTGTGGCATCTTATCTTCCGGCACATCAAATGCCAGATATGCATAGTCCAGTCCCAACTGCTTGCACGCCTCATTGTGCATAGCCGGTGAAACGCTGTGTGCCACCGGGCTGCCAAGCAAACATAAAAGACCTGTATGTCCTGTAATTTCTTTTCCCATCTTTTCTTCCTCTTTTCTATATTTTGTAGTTTATTCTTGATTCAACAAGAATATCTTCTACTCATTGACCTTGGTAATGATCTCCTCGCAGATATCATACACGCTCTTTCCATCGGTAGAGATCACGATATCCGCTGCCGCCTCGTAAGCACTTTTTCTCTTATCCATGAGTTCTGCGATATACTCAACATTTTTGTTGTTTTCCAAAAGCGGTCTGTCATGGCTGTGCTTTACATGCTCTAAGATGGTCTCCGGGCTTGCCGTAAGAAGTACCACCTTACCGCTCTTTTTCATCTCATCCACATTGACCTGACGCATCGGAACACCGCCACCGCAGGAAACGATCATGTTCTTCTTTGCACGGCTCTCGCGCAAAAGTTCCGTCTCCTCATTGCGGAAATACTCCTCTCCGTGCAACTCAAAGATCTCGGAAATGCTCATGCCGTTACGCTTGGCAATGATCTCGTCCATCTCGACAACATCCATAGCAAACGTACGCTGCAAAGCCTTGGACACGGTACTCTTGCCAACACCCATAAAACCGATCAGGAAAATATTGAAATCAAACAATTCATGTGACTGGATTCGCTTGCTGCAATACAGGATACTCTCATAGACCTTGAGCACAGACTTCTTATATTTATAATCGCCGAGTTTTTCCAGAACGAACTTTTTCTTGCGTTCCTCTTCCTCCGGCTGAACGACCTCCATGCCATTCTCCTGCTTGTAATTGGTGATCTCCTGTATGATCTGATAACGCATCCGCAGTGCATCCACGATGATCTCATCGCACATATCCAGATCATTACGCAACTTGTCCAAATCTTTCATCTTTTTAAATCCTCTTTACTTTTCTCTTTTGAAAAACCATCTGCGTCATCCCGGCAAATGATTTTACATTTCTTTTCTATCATACCTTATGATAGATCTTAATTCAAGCACTGTTTGACTTTAAAGCGATAAAGTTTTGGATCCCGAAAAAATTGTTCTAAATATAAAAGGGAAACGACCATCGACAGACAGCGTTTCCCTTTTCTCTCATCAAAACATTAGATGCCTAATTTTTCTTTCATATAATCTACCGGTGTAGACTTTCCGGTATAGAGTTCAATGGCAATGAGTGCCTGGAAAAGCATCATGCTCATACCATTATAGACGCGGTCGCATCCGGCTTCCTTTGCCTGCTTCATCATGACAGTCTCACGCGGTGCATAGACCGTATCGGTTACGATCAGATCCTTGCGGAAGAAAGACGGATCCGGGATATTGGAAAGATCCTCAAGCGGATGCATGCCAACACCTGTGGCATCACAGAAAATATCTGCTTCCTGCATCAGTTTCTTTAAGAGATCCTTGTCAGCAAGGTCATTCATGGTAGCCTTGCAGTCTGTATTTTTGTTGATGGTATCAACAATCTCCTCGCCTCTGGCATAGAACTTATCCTTAATATTGAAGATGTGCAGTTCTGCAATACCATCTAAGGCTCCGCGTACTGCGATCGCTGTTGCGGCACCTCCGGTACCGATCAGAACCATCTTCATGCCCTTAAAATCAATACCTTCTTCTTTGATGCCCTGCCAATAGCCCATACCGTCGGTATTGTAACCTTTTAATTTGCCTGTCACGTTTCCCTCTGCATCTCTGGTATTGACAACTGTATTGATGGCACCGCAAAGTCTTGCCGCCTCATCTACCTCGTCAAGATATTTATGTACAACAGTCTTATTCGGCATGGAAATGTTGGATCCCAGCATTTTTAGAGCACGGATGCTCTCTACTGCTGCCGGAAGAGAATCGTTGTCTACTTCAAATGCAAGCTGCACCACGTCATCTCCGTTCTTGTCGTATGCAAGATTGTGTGTTGTCGGTGACTGGCTGTGGCGGATCGGATATGCCATCAATCCTACTAATTCTGTATGTCCTGTAATGTTTGGCATGGTAACTACCTCTCTTTCTGTATAAAAAAACTTTATCACTGCGGTTTTCATGACATATCATAAAAACCTCTTGTTTGCTTTCGGTCTATTCTTCGATCGGAGAAAGATCTAAAAATCCTCTGGCTTCCAATACGTTTAAGATCGCACGTCCTTCCATGGTTCCTTCCATGATACGGCGGGCACGAACGGAGTCGCCGATCGGATAAATGAAGGTATCGGTATCGTCAAATGCTTCCTCTAATTCTGCAAGGATCGGGTTGTTGGACCGCATGCCCAGACAGTTAAATCCAAGGTCAAATGGAAGATCTACGATCTCACCGTTTTCTAATTTCACAGTAAAGGCATTTTCCTTGACTTCCTGTAAAGCGGTATTGACATATTCCTTCACGCCATACTGGTCAAAAGTCTCACGCATAGAGCACTTGGTGATCGGATCTGCCAACATACCGATCTGTGGCAGCATATCAATGATCGTACATTCTGCCCCTCTTGGTGCAAAATACTCGATCACGTCAAGTCCTACCGAACCACCGCCGACAACAACGACTTTCTTGCCCTTGCAATCATCATCCGGGTATTTTCCCGCATTCATGTTGTTGATCATATCAAAAATAGTCGCTACATTTCCGGCTTCCAGATTTTCTTTCAGACCGGTGATCGGTGGCACGAGCGGTACGGAACCTGTGGCATTTACCACAACATCCGGCTTGAACTGCTTGATCTTATCAATGGTAGCCTCAGTATTTAAAAATACATATAAATTATTCAGACGGGATGCTCTGCCTTCCAGATATTTCGGAAAATCCTTCATTCTGGTCTTGCTTGGCATGTCGGAAATAAAGGTCGACAGACCGCCCAAATGATCTTTTTTCTCTAATACAAATACATTACAGCCAACTTCTGCTGCCGTACATGCCGCCTCAAGTCCGGCGGTTCCGCCACCGACAACAACAACATTACAATTCCTGTTGACTCTTAACTTTTTATAAATATCACCTTCCGGTACTGCCGGGTTTACCGTACAACGGATCGGATGATTGACGCCGATACGGTTGCCTGCACATCCGACATTACAAGAGATACACTTGCGAAGAATGTCTTCCTCGCCTGCCGCAACCTTATTGACCCAGTTCGGCTCTGCGATCAGACCACGTCCCATACCGACGATATCCACATCACCACTCTCAAGTACCTTTTCTACGACCTTAGGATCGCGGTAATTTCCGGCATTGATCACAGGCTTTTTGAACTTATCCTTTACGGCTCTTGACATATAAGATCTCCAGCCATCCGGCAGGAAGTTGGAATCGATCTGATACTGCAAGGATGGATTGAGTCCGCAGGATACATCATACATATCTACGAATTCATCCAGATACTCCAGATATTCCAAAGTATCTTCCAAGGTATTTCCGCCCGGTACTCTTTCCTCAGCAGAAACTCTGACAATGATCGGGAACCAAGGTCCTACATTTTTTCTCACTTCCTCAAGTACCATTCTCGGGAAGCGCAGACGATTCTCGACCGATCCGCCAAACTCATCGGTTCTCTTGTTGTAATAAGGTGAAATAAACTGACTCATCAGATAAGAATGACCGCAATGGATCTCTACGGCATCAAATCCGATATCTTTGACACGCTTTGCAGCCTCTCCGTACTTGCGCACCGTTGTCAGGATCTCCTCTTTTGTCATTGGACGAGGAATCTCGCCGCCAACCTTTGTCGGCACATTGGAAGATGACACAGTCTCCATACCGGTACGGGCACTGGATGCAGATGCTCCTGCGTGATTGATCTGGATAGCAACCGTTGCACCACTCTTGTGCAGTTTTTCAACCAACTGATAGTAACGAGGCATAAAACTGTCATGGTCAATACGGATCTGGCTGGTTCCGTTGGAGCCTACCGGATATTCCACATTGGCATTCTCTAAAATGATCAGTCCGACGCCGCCCTTAGCACGAAGGGAATAGTAATTCATGTGACGGTTACTCATCTCACCGCTTGTCTCGCCGTAGTTCGTTCCCATAGGTGTCATGGCGATGCGGTTTTTGATCGTCGTCCGCTTTACAGTGATCGGTTCAAAAATCTTTGGATAATTTGTTTTCATCAATTTCCTCTCCTTAATCCTTTTGTTGTTTGAACGACATTTCTTTGTTTGTGACACCCTAATCATAACGCGCTTGACTAATAATTAACAATATCTTTCAAGTACACTTTTGATGCACTCACGCTATCATTTACCTCCTCTGCCTGTTCTTTCATATAAGAAAGAAAACGTTCGACTGCCGGCATATGGTAGGCATCCATGCTCCAGAACATAAAGATCTGATGGCAGATATTCTGGCCTTTGATCCCATGGATCAATACGCCCGGATCTCCTTCTAAAATATCGGTGCGCGGCATAAGTGCCACCCCGAAATTTTCCTTTACCAATGCCACGATGGAATACTCATCCGGACACTCCACTACGATATTTGGCTCAACCGCATACTTCTTATATAGAGATTTCAAATGACTGCCCATCCATGAATCCTTATCATAGCCGATGATCGGATAAGTCGAAAGTTCTTCCAAAGAAATCTCTTCCTGATCCGCAAGTGCATGTCCGATCGGCGTGATAATGACCATTTCCTGATTGATGAGGGGATAATACTCCAGATCATCCTTTTCCAGACAGCCGCCAAAGCCGATATCCAATTCGCCCGATTTTACCTTTGCCGCGATCGCCGGTGTATGGTTCTGCCAAAAATTAAAAACAACTTTTTCATTTTCCTTATTTTCCAAAAAACGGCGGACCTTGTGTGGAATATAATGTCCCGCCAGCGGAAATACATAGCCGATATCGATTTTTCCACCGTTGCTGGAGAGTTCCTGCATCTTATCCACCGCTACATCGCAATCCGCTATGATCTTGTTGGCATGTTCTAAAAACAGACGACCTGCCTTGGTAAGAACAACGCCACGCCCCTCTTTTTGAAATAGAGTGATCTCCAGTTCCGCTTCCAAAGATGCCATGGAACGACTGAGTGAAGGCTGGGACACATAGAGCGCCTCCGCTGCCTGATGATAATTTTCCAATGTTGCTACCTTTTGAAAATAAAGTATTTGATTTAATGTCATGCTACTCACACGCTCCTTTTATGAAATATAACCAAATCCAGATTCTCTCGTTTGGACACTTTTACCTTATATGTGTATTTCTCCCCAAATTATACTCCATTGATGCACTCACTGCATCATTTTTTTACGCTATATGCATTAGACGTTATATTTTTGGTTTGT
>CAVGHS010000121.1:0-5744 GCA_963629085.1 bacterium | reverse complement strand
CTACACAAAATATCTGTCCTGGAATTCTTCATAGGCAACGCCCATCTGTCGCAATTGCGTCCCGATCGCGTCATAATACATACAACAGATCACCACGTTCCGTTCTTCTTCCGGCACCGATAAAATCTCTTTTGGATCCTTGACCGCTACGCCACAGACTTCTGTGCCCCAGCGGTTCTTTCCATTGTCCACGGCAAAATCGGGAGGATATGTCTCGCCAAACACCCGCATATAATCTGCCAGCATCTGTCCTGCCCCAAAAAGTATCAGTTTCTTATCCGGCTGATCCAGTACGCACTTAGCAAAACTATATTGGCTTTCCCATTCCTGTGCGACTGCATACAGCAACTTGACAAATTGTGTCTGCAAAGTCTCCGGGCATCTGCCAAACAAGCCTATCGTATCAAAAATCATCCAGCCCCGGAAATCCATGCGGATCAACTCGCCGATAATGTGATACCAATCGGTCACAAGTTCTCCTCTGCCTTTGGTAAATGTATATGGCATCTGTCGGTCATTTTTCACGCCGCCGTTATCGTTGGCATGCACCATGCAAAGATAGTCTCTGCCTTGATATAACTGACTTCGGATATTCTTTGCCAAAAGATTTCCATAACCAATATTATAACAGATACCGATCATAGGTCTTTCACAGAGACGGTTGCAATAATCTGCGATCCTCATCAGATCTGCCACATCCGAATATGCATTGTGCAGATAGCCTGTCCCATCATTTCCGCGACAGCCGTTTTCTATAAAAAGTGGGATGCCATAATCGGACAACATCATGGAACATTCTTCCACAATCCCCTCCAGAACCTCAGCCTCGCAATTCATTGTTTCCAATACAATATAATTGCCCTGGTACTGTTTACAGGTTTCCAGCAATTCATACAACTTATCCGGTGTCAGTTTTTGCAAAGCATAGGTAAATCCGGAAACACGCAGGATCCGGCTATCGCCTGTCTTTTTCTCATAAGTCGGCAATCCTCCGTTTTCCATAACTTCATAAGGGATCTCCGCATACGCAAATCCTCCGTCTGAAATTGCCTCTAATTTTAGTGGTGCCTGATATTGTACTCCTAGCAGCATACTATTCTCCATCGTAGTTTTCTAAAACAAATCGTTCAAAAAAAGGTAAAGTAAACTTCACAACTCCATACTCACTACCATCAATGATACCCTTTTTTATCAATCGTTTCCGATAGGGGTTAAATGCATTATTCTCAATCTGCAACTTTTCCCGAACTTCCTTGACTCTTCCTGTTGGGCAACTTGCTATCGCATAGACAATCTGTTTATCTCTAGCAGATAATTCCGACCATATTTTTTCATAAACATATTCCTCTAAATATTGTCTATACTCTGGCAAGACTTTTTTATAATCACCATTATGATTCCACGTCAAATATCCTAGTACCTGAAAGGCAAACGGATAACCCTTGGTATATTTTGCCATTTCCAACGCCTCATCATAGGTCAGGTTCAACGTCGCCTGATACTTGTCTGCTACCATTCCAATATTTAAGGATTTCATCTCCAACTTTGGCGAACGATATAAAAAAGTAAGATTTTTTTCATCCTGGATGGCATTGATATTTTCATATAATCCTGTCATCAAGAGAAATACCGGCAGATCCTGTCGGATCATAATCTGGAAGGCACTCGCAAAGGTACGCACATTCTCGTTGTTTGTCACTTCATCTATCGCTACCAAAATCTTTTTATTGCATTTTTTGAGGCTGGCTATCATTTTATGAAGTGCGACCTCCACATCTACAATAGGTGCCACCCCACTAATCTCCACACCAAATCCTAAGAACGATAGATTGATCTTTGCATTCTGAAAAATTTGTGCAAATTTTTGATTACTGGACAGATTCGCCGCCAGACCACCCAGAAGATCCCTGTCAGGATTGAGTTCTACAACGATCCAGTCCTTCATCTCACGAAAACAATTCGTAATATCCGTCATCATAACTGTCTTACCGGAACCTCGCACGCCCGTCAAAAGATATGACTGATATGGTGGATTTTCTTCGGTAAAATCACGTATCACAGTATTAAATTGTGCTGTCCTTGAAATCAGTAATTCCGGTTCTTTTCCAAAAACCATTGAATATGGATTGCTCATAATTCTCGTCCTAGTTTTACTACTTTTTACTGGTTTTGATATTTTTTACTACTTTTTACTACTTTTATTTTCTTTTACTACTTTTTACTACTTTTGTCAAGATAGCGCTCCGGCACATTGGTAAAGATGTCCGTCGCCCCCAACTTAGCATACTCCCGCAGATCCATATCCGGCAAACGTCTGCACTGCCCGTATAAAGGTTCACTTCCATTATACATACGCACCGGGACACCTGTCTGTCTCAGCCGCCGCACATCATCCGCATTGACCGGCATCCCCAGATGACCGGGATGCATGGCATCCATGCGATAGAAATAAAAATTATCCAAACACTTGTGATAATCGCCTGCCAGTATCGCCACTTTTGCCTGCGGATCCAATCTCTGCACTTCTGCCAAAGACCTGCAATTAAAAGAAGAATATACAACGTGATCCGCCAGTCCATATGTATGCACCAGATCGATCACCTCTTGCTCCATCCCCTCATAGGCGATCTTTCCATTCTTCAATTCGATATTGATCTGTAGACCAGTCTCTTTGCAATAGGGACTTAGCAGATCAAAGACTTCCTCCAAGGTCGGAATGACTATGGCTTTCTCTGCTACCACCCCCATGAAATCCCTGTCCGCATCCGACAAAACATAAGTCTGGCTCTGTCCCGATCCGGTAATGTGCAATTCCTGTATCTCTTCCAAAGAAAAATCGCATACACGTCCACAGGCATCTGTCGTGCGATCCACTCGCTCATCATGTATGACAACCAGCTTACCATCGCGTGTCTTTTGCACGTCAAGTTCCACTCCGGTAATACCTGTAATTTCTGCCGCCTTCTTAAATGCCAGCAGGGTATTCTCCGGATATGCCATGCTGCATCCCCGATGCGCCCAGATCTTCACTTCATCTTTTTTCACCGCTATCTCATTGGTGCTTTTCTCCTCTTTCGCTGTCTGCTCCCTGCGAAAGTTTTCCATCATCTCTGCAAGCCAGATGCTTTCCTCGGCATGCACCATTTCATCCCTCCGGATTGCTTTCACAAATTCAGCAATCTCGTAGCGCAGTCCTGCCCCCTCAAAAGGCTTTTCATAGATCTCGACCTGATTTGGATCTTCGTGATGTACCTCGATCCGCTTGGTCAGCCACCACGGCGATGGTACGCGGATATAACCTCGGTCACCCGATATGATCAGTTCTCCCTCAGACTTAACGCCCAATCCGGTCTTGACGGTCGCAACATGATCAGGATAAACAAGCATCATCTTGGTATAAGAGTCATGGCGGGGTGCTCCCGCAAGGGAAAAGGTATGGATTTCCGGTCTCTCCCCATCCACGCCATAAATCTTCATGACCGGTAGCAATACATAAGACGCCAATTCCACAAAACTGCCGCCATAGTCACTCCACATCTCCCTGCCTGCCGCAGAACCAATCTTTGTAAAAGCAGCATCTATATCGCGCGCGGTTCCGATCACTCCGCCTTGCGCCAGACGTATTACTTCCGCAAAGCCCGGGCAATAGGCAGTTTTAATTGCTTCCATGCAGACAAGATTCTTTTCTTTGGCTAACGCAAAAATGGCTTCTGCATCCGCCCTCTTTACCGCCATAGGCTTTTCGCAAAGAACGTGCTTGCCACGCTCTAATGCATCCATGGTATAAGACACATGATACTCATGTGGCGATGCCACATAGACCGCATCTACTGCCTCATAAAAGGTATCCAACTCGTTTGTCAAAAGGACATGATCCTCTACAGAAATCTGCTTTTTTTCAGCAAACCACCGAAGGCTCTCCATATGCCGATTGTAGATTGCTGTAATCTGCATCCCCTCTACATATTTACATTCGTCCCAGAAACGTTCTGTGATACGTCCGGTTCCTATCATGCCTATGCGGATGTCTCTATTTTTCATGTAGTAATCTATCCTTCTCTCTCATAAACGCTTCGGTGATACCTGCCATGGCAATTGCCTCCTCCGCGGTCAATTTGTAGCCGTTTCTGTCAATTCCATTGATCTTTGACACAAAATCGCTGATCTCATAACGGAATCCCTCGCCTTGAAAGGTCGGCTCATAGACTTCGATCTGATTGGCGTTCTCATAATGAACTTCAAATCGTCTGGTCAACCACCATGGAGATGGTGCCAAAATATATCCTTCCGTTCCTGCAATAACCAGCCCACCTTCGGATTTGACTGCCACACCATTTTTGGCAAGAGCGGTTCCCTTATCATAACGAAGCGCCACCTTGGTATAAATATCCACTCCATCATCGTCAAACAATATGTCAAAATGCAGATCCCGGTAGTCCAGCCCCAATAATTTAATCGCCGGGAGCAACGTATAAGAACTGAATTCCAAGAAACTGCCCCCGTATTTTGCATCAGAACGTTCTCTGGATCCCGGCGTAGCCAAACGCGTGAAGCATGCCTCCACATCCCGGATCTGACCGATCTTTCCACTCTTTGCCACATTCAACAGTTGACTGAATCCCGGACAATAAGCGGTCTTAACTGCCTCCATCAGAACCAAGCCCTGTGTATGTGCATATTCGTATAAAAATTCTGCCTCACCTCTGGTAAATGCCACCGGCTTTTCACAAAGAACATGTTTACCATTTTCTAACGCCCGCCTGGCATATGTATAATGCGTCTCATTTGGTGACGCAATATAAACCGCATCCACATCCTCTAAAAAGTCATCATAATCGCCATGATAGTTCGGCAGATCATGGCGATCCTCCCACGCATAATCCGCCTTCACTTCCGGATTGTAAGTGCAACAGAGATTGATACCACTGACATATTTTGCCTCCTTGATAAATCTCGTCACAATACGCCCGGTTCCGACAATGCCGACATTTACGATCTGAAAACGACTTTTTCGGATCATCGTAGATGAGATATCCGGTGTGCGTTCCAGATAGACCACCTGACAAAACTGGTTCAGGTAGTCAAAAGTTCCAACCCAATCCGAACCAACCGTGAAAATATCAATACCATATTTTTGGATATCCTCAATCTTCTGTCCATCATGATCCTCAATAATGATCTCATCCGCAAAGCCTGTCTTACGCACATTCTCAATGCGCTCCATGATGGAATCAACTACATTGACCTTGCCGCGCGCTTCATCAAAATGCTCTGTCGTCACACCGACAATCAGATAATCGCCCAGCGCCTTTGCCCGTTGCAATAATTTGTAATGTCCTTCATGAAACAGATCGAATGTTCCATAGGTGATGACCTTTTTCATTTGCTCCTCCATGAGTACTATAACTTATCCATAAGTTATCATCTATCTACTGATAATTCTCAGCAACTTTCAACGCAATCAACTGCTCCATCATTTCATCTGACAATTCCTGTCCAAATTCCTTTTCCATAACTTCCCTTAGCCCTCGTATCTGTTCCTTATAGAAAGGATAGTCATGAGAACTTCCTACATTTTTAGGTGTCATATAATCTGTTCCATAATTGAATTGTAAAAGATTTTTATACCCAATCGGAACTGGAATACTTGAGTTCTCAAATTTCATATTGACTGATTCGCTATACCACTCTTTGTCACACTGGTATCTTTCTCCCCACACAGCCAACGCCAGCATACATGTCAC
>CAVGHS010000120.1:0-5896 GCA_963629085.1 bacterium | reverse complement strand
ATCTCGGTCAACATAACTGTCTTTCCCGATCCTCTGACCCCTGTAATCATACAGACCTGATTTGCTGGATTCTCGCCTTGAAAGGCATCCAAAACTTCTCGTTTTTGCCTGTCTCTATCTATTAAACTCAGTGGTTCTTTTCCAAATGACAGTGAAAATGGATTCTCCATAGACATCCTCCTTTTATAACTTTTATATTTTTTATAACTCTTTATAACTTCTTGTTTATTTTATAACTTTTTATAACTTTTTACAAGTCAAAAAAGCCAACCCATCGGGCTGGCTCAACATTTTCTATACTCTTATTTATTTGCAACGTAATCTTTGTAAGAAGAATTGACCTTATCCTTATCGGACAGGATCAGATCATCTGCTGTCATACCTTCCGGCATCGGCCATTCTACACCAATATCCGGATCATTCCACATCAGACCGCCTTCATCATTTGGATGATAGAAATCGGTCACCTTGTAGCAGAACTCTGCATGATCGGAAAGGACGATAAATCCATGTGCAAATCCCTTTGGAATGAAGAACTGCTTTTTGTTCTCAGCCGTCAAAGTCACACCAAACCACTTGCCGAATGTCTCGGAGCCTTCGCGAAGATCCACTGCAACATCAAATACCTCTCCGCTGATCACACGCACCAACTTATCCTGTGGATAATTGATCTGGAAATGAAGTCCGCGAAGAACACCCTTTTTGGATGCTGACTGATTATCCTGTACAAACTGACAATCGATCCCTGCTGCTGCGAAATCATTGTAGTTGTAAGTCTCCATGAAATATCCTCTGTCATCGCCGAAAACAGTCGGTTCAATGACTTTCAATCCTTTGATTCCATTGCAATCATCTGTTACTGTAATTTTTCCCATGATTAACACCTTCCTGTGATTCTAGTCTTATCTGCTATCTATTATACAGACACACACCACGTTCGTCCAGTCTACTTTTCTAAATGTTCATACTCACAATGCACATGTTGCAGTTCCATTTCGAAATCCTGCCGGTTCTTGCGCGTAATCGTCTGGAGCTGCAACCCCGCGAAAAAGGAAACCATTGCTGCCAAGATCACAAAACAACATACGATCAAAGTTGGGAATTTATTCACTAAACCTGTATGATTAAAGTCAACCAATACCGGAATCATAAACCCAACACCAAACAAGGTCAAAATCGCCGCAATCGCACCGAAGAATGCCATTGGCTTATAGGTGCGGAAAAGACTTGCAATCGTACGAAGTACCTTGAATCCATCACTGTATGTATTGAGTTTGGACTCACTTCCCTCCGGTCTGTCACGGTATTCAATAATCACATTCTCAACAAACATGTTCTTATCTGCTGCATGGATACTCATTTCCGTCTCGATCTCAAAGCCTTGGGAGAGAACCGGGAATGTCTTGACAAACTGATAACTGAATGCCCGATAACCTGTCATAATGTCCTTGATATTGGTGTGGAAAAGGCTATTGATGGATGATCGCACAATGGAATTGCCGAAATTGTGGAAAGGTCGCTTATTCTCCTCAAAATATGTGGATGAAAGGCGGTCTCCCACCACCATATCTGCATGATGATTTAACACACAGTCCACCATCTCTCTGGCGCTCTCTGCCGGATAAGTATCATCCCCATCGGTCATCACATAACATTCGGCATCGATCTCGCGGAACATACGGCGGATGACATTACCCTTGCCCTGCTGGTATTCATACTTTACAACAGCCCCTGCCTTTCTGGCAATCTCATCGGTACCATCCGAGGAATTGTTGTCAAATACATAAATGGTTGCCTCCGGTAAAGCATTCTTAAAATCTGTGACAACCTTTTCGATCGTCTTGCTTTCATTGTAGCAAGGTATTAAAACTGCAATTTTGTCCATTTCTCTCCTCCTATCGCACAAAAACCTTTAAATACATGCGTGCCATAAAGCATCTTAGTTTTCGTATTGTAACAGCTCTTTGAATGTCAGCATCAGATAAATGTAAGTCTTTTTGATTTTTCTTATACAATCTATAATGCTCGTCCACGTAGATTTGCGTCTTTTGCTTGTCCTCTCCCATCACCTGACCGGTATTAGAATCCCCCCGGACTCTAAAATAGTTAAGTGGCTCATGGATAATGTATATCTTTCCTAATTTAGCAATTTCGACAAAAAAATCGTAATCTACAATATAATGAAACTCTGGGGAAAAGCCCCCCACCTTTTCATAAGCACTTCGCCGAAATGCATTTGCCTGTGGTGCCCCAAAATAATCCTGACTAAAAAAGCCCTTTCGAACTACAATTTTACCATCAATAATACCACTATGCTTATATCTACGATACCAACCCTTATACTTCCCCTGCAGATCTACCAACCTTGTATCACTACCAATCAACACAACTTCCGGATATTTTCTAAAGATTTTCATTTCATATTCAATCATATTTGGAGCCAAAAGATCATCAGCACACACCAACTTCATAAATTCGCCTGTACATAATTCTAAGCAGCGATTCCAATTCCCTGCCATACCTAGATTGGTCTTGTTCTTATAAATTTTGACACGCTTATCCTTCTCTGCATATTGTTGCAAAACTTGATATGTGTTATCCGATGAATTATCATCCACAATTACAAGTTCTATATTTTTATAGGTCTGTGCTAAAATTGACTCAATCGTCTCTCCGATATACGCCCCATTGTTGTATGCCGGAATACCAATACTCATTAGTTTGCTCATTTACAATTCCTTTACTAAATCAAATCTTCCTTTCATAAGAATGTGCATTAATACATTTAATTTGCGTCGTTTTCCATAATACCACCTAAATATACTACTTTTATCACACAAATCACAATAAATCTCAAAATCTTTTTTGAAGATCTGATACCTTCGCACAACAGACTCAAGATTTTGAAAAGTGGCTGCCGAGAAATCCTGTATAATCTCCCCCTCTACAATGCATATCTTGTTTCTCTTTTTTGCTATCAGAGTATCCATTAACCAGTAATCAATCATATCGACAAACAACTGCTCATCAAATCCCCCTAATGTATTCAATAAGACCGTACTAAGACAAAGTCCACTATTAAAACAATAGAGGTTCTCATAACTTCCTGGTTCTTTAACAGCATATTTATCACGCCCCAGCCAATCAAATGCTGTATTAGGTGACAAATATTTTCCATTGGAGTCCCTTATGATTCCCGCATAAATATCCGATTCATTCCGGGCACATGCCTGTATCAGATTATCCAAATATTGCGAAGAAAATATTGTATCGTCATCAGCAATCAGCATAAATGCATCGGACATCTCTGACTGAATCGCACGTAGCCCGCGATTATATGCTTTACTCAGCCCAACATTGCCACCACAACCAACATAGATGATATTGTCTTGCCTTTGCATATAGATTTCATTTTGTGCCGCATATTCTTCATTCGAATTGTCCACAACCATAAAATGCACATGAGCGTGTATGTTTGTCGCTTCTACAAACGCCTCATACGATGCAATATCCTGTATTAACTTATTATATACTACACAAACTATATAAATATCTTTCATTTCAACCTACCAATAACATTTGAGTTTCTTACCCATAATAGCGATCTGAATCACAATCTGTGTTGCCAGAGTAGCATATTGCGCCCAGATCAGCCCATCCATTCCATATGGCTTAACCAATGTCAATGATACCACAAATGCAACAATAATGGCAGAAATACCTATCATATACTGCTTTTTTATCTCTCTCATCAATGTGCACATACTATAAAAAATAGCATTGACCGCTAATAAAACACTGATAATCACCGCCGGCACAAAAAGATATACATACGGTTCTATTCCGTTTCCAAACAAAAGCGTCAGCCCCCAATGCGCTAACAACTTGGAGCCAACCAAACAAATCACTGTAAGCCCCAACGCTAAAATCGAAAAACGTTTACAAATGTCACTAAACCGCTTTTTATCTTTGTTCTGAAAAGCCTCCGTAAGCGGAGTCATCAATGGTGCAAAAACCGTCGTTGCCGCAAGTTGCACAACCAATGTCGGCGATGCAACAGAAGAATAATAGCCCATGATCTCTGTTCCATAATACTGTTCTAATGCCATCTTAGATATATTAACAGACAAAGCATTCATAAACGCTACAATCGCCAATGGATAACATGTAATCAAGAGTCTCTTGACTTCCGCTCTTACCTGATCCTTGGATTCTTCAATCTCCTTGTCTCCCCACCTGCGTACGATGCGTACATCCCACAAAATTAAAATCACGGCATTAACAAAAGACACAAGCCCCAGTGCCACAATTACATTATTCCATAAGTATAAGGCTAATACAAACGGAACAATAATCCCTATACCGCGCATTGTCATAGAAATTCCGCTATAATCTAATCGCCCATGCTTTTGTTCCACTCCATAATAAACATCAGCATATCCTTCAATAACTTTTAATACCATAAATACAATGATCGCAACCGCCTTTTTTACACTATAGCCTCCTGCAAACACCATCACAAGGCAAATAACAAAGGCCAGAACATTCGAAAAAGTCCTAGAACGGATATAAGCATTTGTAGAATATTCATTATCAATATCCGACACCTGATAAGAGCGAACATTGAATAGCGCCACCAATGCCGGAGCTGTCGTAACAGACATAGCAAGCGAAAGCAAACCTGCCGCCTCATAACCGGATATCCTTACGATCACGACCGACATCAACCATTGGCATGCGTAATATATCAGAGAACCGACCGTATTATATAACATATTTCTTTGTATTGAAGTTTTATAGTTCTTATCTATCTGTTCCATCCTATTCCCTTTCTAACGGTCAAGATATTCTTGTAATGCCTTCTCATCATACCGAATAATATAGCCAATCTGATTTTCATATATCCGCTCTGCATTATCAAAGTATTCTACATTATTCTCATAAAGATCACAATCTTTCAAAACCACAAGGTAGGTTGGATCCTTCTCTTGTAAGGTTGTAAAATAATTATTATCCTCTTGAAAATCCCAACCTTCCCAACGTAAATTTGTAAATGCCTGATACCAATAGGAATCATGCCAATAACATGCGATTCCAATAAATCCACCCCTTTGTTTTGTCATCATATCATATGCATGGTGATATAGATCCTGTTTGTCCAAACTATAAGCCGGCTGCTTTATTGTTGTTAAATTGTCTACATAAACCTCTGCGAGAGCAGGACTCTTCACGTTCACATCATATAAAGGGCGATTTGCTTGTATCCATGCTCCTGTGTTAAATACGCCATTAACCAGCACTGCCATCCACACTCCCAGGATGATGCCGCTATACACTTTATCTCCCCTGTTTTCTCCTTGCGTCAACGCAATATACGCCGTTCCAAAACACAGCATCCATTCTAAAAAATACATCTTGTAGAAATAATAGGCTGATATTTTCCCCAGCATCCCACCAATAAATAAGGCAATTATAAACAATGTATTTCCCAGCATCATATAGCCAAGTCCCAGATTCTTTCTATGACGGAACACCTGATATAAACCAATCAAGGCAAGAATCATAACAAATATAAAGTTTGAGAACAAATCCTTATATATACCACCCTCTGTGGAAATTTGTGTGCCAACCGATAGATTTTCTCCAAACACGCCAAGAAAACTATAATAAAACCCGACAATGCACGGCACAGCAAAAACCTTTAGGCACTTTGCTACTGTATCACCCGAAATGATCTTTTTTCCCTTCTTCTTCTGTTGTCTCCAGACAAAAGCACAAACCACAACATAGACGATTGGCACATAAAGCGAGTAACAAAGAATCAATCCCAATAACGCAAGATTCAACAGTACCACAGTCATCTTGGACGAAAGTAGATTCTTCTCATAGTATTGCA
>CAVGHS010000119.1:0-5936 GCA_963629085.1 bacterium | reverse complement strand
GGTCAACAAGGGCTTGGAAGTCATGGAGGCAAAATGGCTCTTTGGTGTCAAGCCGTCCCAGATCGAGGTCGTGGTACATCCACAGAGTATTTTGCATTCCGCAGTCATGTATGAAGATGGCGCAGTGATCGGACAGATGGGAACGCCGGATATGCGCCTGCCGATTCTTTATGCATTATTTTATCCAGATCGTCGTATGCTTTATGCTGAGGAACTGGATCTTTTCAAAGTGGGCAGTCTGACTTTTGAAAGACCGGATCGGGAGACATTTTATGGTCTGTCCCTTGCATATGATGCATTAGATGCCGGTGGCAACGTGCCGACCGTCTTTAATGCGGCAAACGAACGCGCAGTAGCCAAGTTCTTGGACGGCAAGATCTCCTTTATCGAGATACCGGAGATCATCGCTACCAGTATGGAAGAAATCTACTACAAGGAAGATCCGACCTTGGAGGAGATCTTAGATACGGAAGCAGCAACCTATGAATATATAGAGAGTCGGTGGTAAATTGAGTATTATTCTTGCAATTATCATTTTTAGTTTTATCATAATTTTTCATGAATTGGGACATTTTCTGGTCGCCAAGAAATGTGATGTCAAGGTCAATGAATTTTGTCTGGGACTAGGACCGACACTCCTTCATTTTACCAAGGGAGAGACGACCTACTCCCTAAAACTTCTGCCTTTTGGCGGAGCCTGTATGATGGAGGGCGAGGACGAGGATAGTCAGGATGATCGTGCTTTTAATCACAAGCCTCTCTGGCAGAGGGCGGCGATCGTGGCGGCAGGACCTTTCTTTAACTTTATTCTGGCATATGTCTTGTCGGTCGTTTTGATCGGCGCGATCGGCTATGATGTGCCGAAACTTGCCGGTGTTATAGAAGGCTCGTCCGCAGAGGAAGAGGGACTGGCGGCTGGAGATACCATTCTTGCGCTGGACGGCTACCGCATTCATTTCTATCAGGAGATCAGCGTCTATTCCTTTTTCCATCCGGGAAAGACCATGGATGTGACGTATGAAAGAGACGGTAAGGAATATAGTGCCCGGGTGACCCCGAAGTATAATGAGGAAGCAGGCAGATATCTCTTGGGCTTGCAGGGCGATTATACCAGGATCAAGGGCAATATACCGACGACACTTGCCTATGGATTTTACGAGATGAAATACCAGATCTATGCGACCTTTGAGAGTTTGAAAATGCTGGTGACAGGGCAGTTATCGGTAAATGATATGTCCGGCCCGGTCGGTATCGTCAAGACGATCGGTGATACCTATGACGAGTCTGTATCTTCCGGTGCCTTTTATGTTGCCATGAATATGATCAATATCGCCATTCTCCTCTCTGCCAATCTGGGTGTGATGAACCTGCTTCCGATTCCGGCACTGGACGGTGGAAGACTTTTGTTCTTTTTGATCGAGGCAATCCGGGGCAAGAAGATGAATGAGGAGATCGAGGGAAGGATCCATCTGGTTGGCTTTATGCTGCTCATGGTATTGATGGTCGTCGTCATGTTTAACGATATTCAGAAATTGTTCGTCTAGGAGGTTTTTGCGATGGAGCGAAAGATAACAAAAGAGATCCACATTGGAGATCGTGTGATCGGTGGAGGCAATCCGATCCTGATCCAGTCTATGACCAATACAAAAACAGAGGATGTCGATGCGACAGTCGCACAGATCCGGCAACTGACACAGGCAGGCTGCGATATTATCCGCTGTGCCGTTCCGACCATGGAGGCGGCATGCGCTTTGGAGGAGATCAAAAAGCAGGTGGAGATCCCGGTGGTTGCAGACATCCATTTTGACTATCGCCTGGCAATCGCAGCCATGGAGCATGGCGCGGACAAGATCCGTATCAACCCGGGCAATATCGGTTCATTGGATCGTATCAAGGCAGTTGTAGACGTAGCAAAAGATCGTAATATCCCGATCCGTGTCGGTGTCAACAGTGGATCCTTGGAAAAAGAATTGGTAGAAAAATACCATGGTGTTACGGCAGAGGGGATTGTAGAGAGTGCTCTGGATAAGGTGCATATCATCGAGGATCTGGGCTATGATAATCTGGTCATCAGTATCAAGTCCTCAGATGTTCTGATGTGTGTCAAGGCACATGAACTGATCTCCAGTCAGACAGATTATCCGCTCCATGTCGGGATCACGGAATCCGGGACACTGACCAGTGGCAATATCAAGTCATCGATCGGTCTGGGATTGATCTTACATCAGGGCATTGGTGATACTATCCGTGTTTCTTTGACCGGAGATCCGATTGAGGAGATCAAGTCTGCCAAGTTGATCCTACGCACCCTGGGACTGCGCAAGGGTGGCATTGAGGTTGTATCCTGTCCGACCTGCGGGCGTACGCAGATCGATCTGATCGGACTGGCAAATCGTGTCGAAAATCTTGTAGCAGGCTATCCATTGGATATCAAGGTCGCAGTTATGGGATGTGTGGTCAATGGCCCGGGCGAGGCAAAAGAGGCAGACCTGGGTGTCGCAGGCGGTATTGGCGAAGGACTTCTGATCAAGCATGGTCAGGTGGTCAAGAAAATGCCGGAAGAAGAATTACTCCCGGCATTAAAATACGAATTAGATCATTGGGGCGAGTAGCCCTTAGTTGGAGTGAAGCAGATTGGATAAAAGTTTTCAGGAAGTTTTTCCATCCTTACAATTAGATAATGACTTAATGCAGATCATGCAGGGAGCAATGATTCAGAAGGTAAGTACGAACCGGGACAGAAGTGCCATTCGTATTTACCTTCATTGTGATTCCCTTGTTCCCAAACGCCGTATCTGGAAGATGGAAGAGGCGATCAAGAAACAGTGCTTTGCAAAAGAAAATGTAGCCATACATATCATAGAGTCTTTTTCATTATCTGCATTATATACACCGGAAAAATTATACGATATTTATAAGGACAGTATTTTAGAGGAGATCAATGCCTATAGTGCCCTTTTATTTGGTGTATTCAAAAAAGCGGATTTTACCTTTACGGAAGACCATCTTCTGGTCACGCTGGAAGATACGGTCATCGCTCATGGCTATGAGAAAGAATTGCACGATATCTTAGATAAGATCTTTTGCCAGCGATGCGGGCAGAAACTTATCATTGACTTTTCTTATAAAGAACCGGTTGCCAGTAAATATCGTGAAAACTCACAGATATTGATCGACAACCAGATCGCAGAGATTACCAGACAGAACCGTATGCGCCAGCAGCAGAAGGAACTTTTGAATGCAGAAGAAGGCGAGCAGGAAACAAATACCGACAAGCCTGCTAAGGCTGCCGGCAAAGAAGGCGGTGGCGAAAAGAAGTCCTTTGGCAAGGGCGGCGGCAGACGCGGTGGTTTTGCAGCAAAAAAATCCAACAATCCGGATGTCATTTATGGACGTGAATTTGATGATGAACCGATCCCGATTCAGGAGATTTCCGGTGAAATCGGCGAGGTGACCATCCGTGGACAGATCATCAGTTTTGAAAGTCGGGAGATCCGTAACGAGCGAACCATTCTCATGTTTGCCATCACAGACTTTACCGATACCATCGTCAGCAAGATCTTTGTGGCAAATGATCAGGTGGACGAGGTCTGCCAAGGGATCAAGAATGGCGCTTTCATTAAGTTGAAGGGGGCGCCGATGATCGATAAATTTGACCATGATCTTACCATGAGTTCGGTCTTTGGTATTATGCGTATTCCGGATTTTACGACTTCCCGTAACGATCATGCCCCGGATAAACGTGTGGAATTGCACTGTCATACCAAGATGAGCGATATGGACGGGGTATCGGATGTCAAAGACATCATTAAGCGGGCAGCCGGTTGGGGGCATCAGGCAATCGCTATCACTGACCATGGAGCCGTGCAGGCATTCCCGGATGCGGATCATACCGTACACGATCTGGACACGGATTTCAAGGTGATCTACGGATGCGAGATCTATCTGGTAGATGATACCAAGGGAATCGTGACGGATTCTAAAAATCAGAGTTTGGATGATACCTATGTTGTCTTTGATCTGGAGACAACGGGATTTCATGCAAAAAATAATAACATCATAGAGATCGGAGCGGTCAAGGTCGTTGGCGGACAAATCACGGAACGTTTTTCTGAGTTTGTCAATCCAAAAGAACCGATTCCTTTCCGGATTACCGAACTGACCAGCATCCGTGATGAGGATGTCATAGATGCAGAGGATATCACAAAGATCCTGCCGCGTTTTATGGAATTTTGCCAGGGGGCTATCATGGTAGCCCATAACGCAGACTTTGATATGAGTTTTATCAAGGCAAATTGTGAACGCCTGGGACTGCCATGTGACTTTACCTATGTAGATACGGTGGCTCTGGCACGTTATCTGCTTCCGTCACTCAGCAAGTTCAAACTGGACAATGTGGCAAAGGCAGTGGGCGTTTCCTTAGAACACCACCATAGGGCAGTAGACGATGCCGGATGTACCGCAGAGATCTATGTCAAGTTCCTGGAAATGTTAAAAGACCGTGGCTTTGAGACATTGGATGATGTCAATAAAGATGGTATGGCATCCGATGAGACCATCCGCAAGATGCCGTCTTATCACTGTATCGTTTTGGCAAAAAATGACATTGGACGTATCAATCTCTATCGTTTGATCTCCATGTCACATCTACAGTATTACTACAGAAGACCAAAGATCCCGAAGAGCCAGTTGCAGAAGTATCGCGAGGGGCTGATCATCGGCTCGGCTTGTGAGGCAGGAGAATTATACCGCGCCATCCTAAACAGCCGACCGGAAGAAGAGATCACGCGTATCGTGAATTTCTATGATTATCTGGAGATCCAGCCGATCGGAAACAATGCCTTTATGCTCCGCAAGGATGATGGGCTGATCAAGAGTGAGGAAGACCTGCGCAATATCAACCGCAGGATCGTATCCCTTGGTGAGATCTTTAAAAAGCCCGTTGTTGCGACCTGTGACGTGCATTTTCTGGATCCGCAGGATGAGGTGTACCGCCGTATCATCATGGCAGGCAAGGGATTTTCGGATGCCGACGATCAGGCACCTTTGTATCTGCGTACCACAGAGGAGATGCTGGAGGAGTTCTCTTATCTGGGATCGGCAAAGGCAGAGGAGGTCGTCATCACAAACACCAACCGGATCGCCGATATGTGTGAGCCGATTTCGCCGGTACGACCGGACAAATGTCCGCCGGTCATTGAAAATTCTGACGGTATGCTTAGAAAAATCTGCTACGACAAGGCACATGCACTTTACGGCAAGGATCTGCCACCGGTGGTAGAGGAGAGACTGGAAAGAGAACTCAAATCCATCATTGGTAATGGATATGCCGTGATGTATATCATTGCACAGAAATTGGTGTGGAAGTCCAATGAGGACGGCTATCTGGTGGGATCCCGTGGATCGGTAGGATCCTCCTTTGTCGCCACCATGGCAGGTATCACCGAGGTAAATCCGCTCAGTCCGCATTATCTGTGTGAATATTGCCATTTTGTTGATTTTGACTCCGAGGAAGTCAAGGCTTATTCGGGACGTGCAGGCTGTGATATGCCGGACCGCAAGTGTCCGGTCTGTGGCAAGGATCTGAAAAAAGAGGGATTTGATATTCCGTTTGAGACTTTCTTGGGATTCAAGGGAAATAAGGAGCCGGATATCGATCTGAACTTCTCCGGAGATTATCAGTCCAAGGCACATAAATACACCGAGGTTATCTTTGGCGAGGGACAGACCTTTAAAGCTGGGACGATCGGTACGCTTGCTGACAAGACTGCTTTTGGTTACATCAAGAATTATTATGAAGAACGTGGCGTACACAAGCGAAATTGTGAGATCGACCGTATCGTACAGGGCTGTGTGGGCGTTAGAAGAACGACCGGACAGCATCCGGGAGGTATCATCGTACTTCCGGTGGGAGAGGATATCTTTTCCTTTACACC
>CAVGHS010000118.1:0-6047 GCA_963629085.1 bacterium | reverse complement strand
AGGGATGTACCCGAGAGGCGCAACCGCACACGGATGTTCGTTTGCGCCGGTTGCTAGCAACGTGATGACCAAGTTCTTAGAACCTCTTATAAGTGGAGCCCTGAATATCTGTCACAGACGGACACATCCTGCCGGCTGTCGAAGCCGTGCAAGAGACAGTTCCGCATCAAACAAATGACCTCTTTCAGAGACGCGACGAATTGGCTCCAATGTTTTTATATAATACAAGACGCCTGCGCCAACCGGAGCGCCTCCCTACCAAACCGGCATCTATCCAGCATCTGCCCCTGGTCTACTTGGCGCTCTTGTCGATAAAGTTGGACTTGTACTTGGAGTAGACGATCTTCTGGCTGCTGTAAAGACTGTAGTAACCGGATACGGTATAACTAAAGCCGATGGCAAGCAGGAAGAAAGGCGTACCCTCAAATCCAAACAACTCAAAGCAGATGAGCAGGGATGTGATCGGGCTGTTGGTCACGCCACAGAAAAGGGCGCCCATACCAACGGCAGCACAAAGGGACGGCGAAAATCCGATCAGGTTGCCAAACATAGACCCGAAGGCAGCCCCGATGAAAAAGGTCGGCACGATCTCGCCACCCTTGTAACCGCATCCAAGGGTCAGTGCTGTAAAGAGGATCTTTAACAAAAAGGCAAGGGAAGAAATATCTCCCGCCATACAAAACGTGATCATGGATGTGCCAGTGCCATTATAGGTCTGGTTATCAATGCCGCCGACGGCAAAGGACAGTGCCAATACGGCGCAGCCACCGACAAAGGCGCGCAGATAAGGATTGGCAAACAACTTCTGATAGAGCGCGCTGGTCTTGTGCAAAGAGACACAGAAAAAGATACTGAGCAGTCCGCAAAGGATAGAAAAGCCGGAAATGATCAGTCCGGTCCTTAGGTCAAAGACCGGCATTTCCAGGATCTCATAGGACGGCGATGCAATGCCAAAGACATAGAGGGCAATGGCACGCGCAATGAGCGAGGAGATCGCGCACGGAAGTAAGGCAGCGTAATGCATGATGCCGACACTGACGACTTCCATGGAAAAGACAGCAGCAGCGATCGGTGTTCCGAAAAGAGCAGAGAAAGCGGCACTCATACCGCACATGATCATGATGTTGCGGTCCTCTTTTTCACGAAATCCCAGATACTCACCAAAGGCATTTCCGATACTGCCACCCAGTTGCAGGGCAGCACCCTCTCGTCCGGCAGAACCGCCGACCAGGTGGGTCAGGATGGTACTGACATAGATCAGGGGAGCCATGCGCAGTGGGATACGGTCATCGGAATGGATGGCGGAAATGACCAGATTGGTTCCGGGATCTTTTTCATGCAGGATCAGATGGTACATGGCAACGATTGCCATAGCGCCAAAAGGCAGTCCGAACAAAAGATAGGCATGACGGAGACGGAAAGAGGTCACCACTTGCAAAAGATAGCCGAACGATCCGCTGATCAGACCGACAACGATCCCGATGAGCACGGAGACTAAAAGCCAACGCAAAGTTGAGTTGAAACGTCTGACATTGTGCTCGGATTTTTGAAAGAAAAGTGATTTATTAAACATAGTTTTATTCCTGACTTATTTATAGTAAAATGATAGTAACAAAGCAGCTTGCGGATGCGAAGATGCATATGTATGTTATCATGTCTGGCACTATAATTCAAATGAGAAGATATAAGAGGAATACAAATGGATAAAACATACGATTTTATTGTCAATTTACATTCCAGGACAGGAAAGGCAAAGGAGATCTGGGAGTCTTTAGAGGAGATCTTAAAAAAAGATCAGGTCTCTTACCGGGTCCATATCACGGAATATGTCGGTCATGCGACAGAGATCGCCGGGGATCTGACCGCAGATGAAGCGTATCATTTTCTGGTGGTTGCCGGAGGGGATGGCACGGTCAATGAAGTCTTAAACGGTATCCGGGATCTTTCCAAGGTCACTTTTGGTTATCTGCCGCTCGGCTCAGCCAATGATTTTGCCAGAGGTCTACATATTACGGCAGAACCGGAAGTTATTTTAAGACAGATCTTGGCATCGGAGACAGAGGATGCTTTTGATCTGGGGCAGGTCTGCAGCGGCGGACATACGAGACGCTTTGCCATCAGCGCGGGCGCAGGCATTGATGCTGCAGTCTGTAGAGAAGCGCTGACTTCACGGCTCAAGGTCTTTTTGAACCGTTTTCATCTGGGCAAACTGACCTATGGACTGCTTACCGTGGCAGAACTTTTCCGTGCACCTTTTGTATCCGGCAGGATCCTATTAGAGGATGGCAGGGAATTTTCCATGAAAAATATCATTTTTACAGCCGCCATGAACTTTCCTTGTGAGGGAGGCGGTGTACCCATGGCACCCTCTGCGGATGCGCACGACGGCAAGTTATCTGCCTGTCTGGTCTATGGCATACCGCGCTTTCTCTGCCTGTGTGCCTTTCCGTTTTTGATCGCAGGCAAACACGAAAAGATCCGGGGCTTCGAGATCGTAGAAGCCGAGGAACTGCATGTCATTTTTGACAAGCCCATGGTGGTGCATGCGGATGGTGAGGACTGCGGCGACCAGACGGATGTGATCTTCCGGTGTCTGCCGGGGGCACTTCGTATGCCACATTTAGATTAGTTTTACATGACAAAAAACACCTTTAGGTGTATGATATAAAAATAAGGGGAAATGACATCAATAGGGGGAATTTGATGGAATTACTATACAAGATCAAGGATCGGGTGCAGCAGGAGAGCATTGATTACATTGAGGAAAACAGATCCAGTGTTGTCAAGAACAACCAAAAGACCCTGTTTGCACTGAATATTATTTATTTTGCGGTCGTTGTCGGATATCTTCTGGCATCTCTGACCGTATTTTCAGAATGGCAGGTTACCGGTGTTTATGCCAAAGCCGTAGCCGTACATGTTGTTGTACTGCCGATCATTATCATCCGCTATGGCAAAAAGACCAGATCATACAAGGAAGTTTCGATCGTCTGCAAGATCTTTCAGTTGTATGTGATGACCTTTGCAGGGATCATGAGTATCGTGCCGATCGAGATGAACCAGCCGGCAGTCTACTATATGCCGATGGCAGTAGCCTTTATCGTGGCATTTACCTATACCTTTTATCAGGCGCTGGGCTTGGTACTTATAGAGATGGCAGTCTATGTGCTGGCGTCCTTTGTGACCAAGTCGATCGAGGTCTTTTCTGTGGATCTTTTCAGCTGCATTTTTGGTGTCATTCTTGCAGGCTATGTGGCAAAGATATTGTATTCTTACCGCGCCAGTGAGAACGAGGCAAAGCAGCGCATCCGCCGTATGGGTATGATGGATCGCCTGACTTCGACCTACAACAAGGCGAGTACAGAGTTCCTCTGCAAGGAGTTTATGCGTTCTCATCCACAGTCGGATTGCGTGATGCTGATCTTAGACTTCGACAATTTTAAAATGGTCAATGATACCTATGGACATCAGGCGGGGGATGCCGTCCTTCGCAGTTTTGGCAGGATCCTGCGTCATTCGATCGGGACGGATGATATTGCCGGACGTTTTGGCGGTGATGAGTTCTTTTTGTTCCTCAAGAAAAAGGACATTACCGATGCTCTCATGAGCGTAGAGCGTGTTATGGAGCAGACCAGAGCCATGCGTGCGCCGGATGGCAGACAGCCATTTTCCTGCAGCGTGGGTATCGCCATCCGCCGTGCGACAGACGACACCATGGAGACTTATGACCAGTTGCTCGCCAGAGCAGACCGCGCGCTTTATGATGTCAAGCGCAGTGGCAAGAATAATTACAAGATTGATTCATAAATCTAAGCCTCATCCCATATATTAGAGTAAATATGGGAGGGGCTTTTTCTTATGGAAGAAACAAAATTTTCTTTATATAACGATATACAAAGCAGGACAAACGGAGAGATATACATAGGAGTTGTGGGTCCGGTGCGTACCGGCAAATCTACCTTTATCAAACAGTTCATGGAGCAGATGGTGTTGCCAAACATCAAAGAGGAAAATGCCCTGCGACGCACAGTAGATGAATTGCCACAATCGGCACAGGGGCGCACCATCATGACAACAGAGCCCAAGTTTGTTCCGAAAGAGCAGGTGGAGATCGAACTGGAGAATGACCTTAGCTGCAAGATCCGCCTGATCGATTGCGTGGGCTTTTTGATCAGGGGAGCCAAGGGGGCTATGGAGGGAGATAGGGAGCGCATGGTAAAAACACCATGGTCAGCCCATGAGATCCCCTTTGAAAAGGCGGCGGCGATCGGAACAGAAAAAGTCATTTCGGACCATGCGACGATCGGGGTTGTCGTGACCTGTGACGGTACTTTTGGTGAGTTGGATCGTGAGGCATTTGTGGAGGCAGAAAGACGTACGGTAGAAAAATTGCGTGCCATCGGAAAGCCTTATGTCATGATCATAAATTCCGGGCATCCCTACAGTGAGGAGACCAAAAAACTGGCAGAAGACTTGGAAGCAGAGTATCAGTGCAGCGTGCTTCCTATGAATTGTCAGCAGATGGTCAAAAAGGATTTTGAAGAACTTTTATCGCGTGTCTTATATGAATTTCCGGTCAGTGGCATCTCTTTTACCATTCCTAAGTGGGTGGAAATGCTGCCGGCAGACCATGAGATCAAACAGAGCATTGCCTCTTATGCAAAAAGGATTTTAGCCGATACAACAAAGGTTAGAGATATTTTTGCCATTGATTTTTCCCAGCCGGAAGATTACATAGAAAAGACAAGGCTGACGCAGGTGGATCTGGCGACCGGGCAGATCTCTATATCGATCCGTTTGGAGGAGTCTTACTACTATGAGAATATCTCGCAACTGGCGGGTATGCCGATCACGGGCGAATATCAACTTTTATCCTATATCAGCAATCTGTCCAACCTGCGCAGATCTTACGAAAAGGTGGCAGATGCCATGCAGTCGGTAGAGCAAAAGGGCTATGGGGTAGTATCACCGGAATTATCCGATATCACCATGGAAGAACCGGTGCTCATCCGTCATGGTAATAAATTTGGTGTCAAGATGAAAGCCTTATCACCATCCATTCATATGATCCGTGCCAATATCGAGACAGAGATCGCACCGATCGTCGGCAGTGAGCAGCAGGCACAAGACCTGATCGACTATATCAAGGAAGGACAAAAGACCAAGGAAGGTGTCTTTGAGACCAACATCTTCGGCAAGTCGGTCGGCGAGTTGATGGAGGACGGTATGCGCAGCAAGATTGCTGCCATGGACGACGAATGCCAGTTGAAATTGCAGGACACCATGCAAAAGATCGTCAACGACAACAATGGTGGATTGATTTGCATTATTATATAGGTACAAATTCGAACGCGCTGTAGCGATTTTTTTACTGGGATCGCTTTTGCATAGGAGCCGCAGAAAACATAAGTACAATTCTGAGGTCAGGGGGGCAGAGAGGATCTTTTTAAAGGAGATGCAGAGGCAGACAGATGAAGTCTGCCTTGTTCTGCGTCTGGCAGATCACAAACTGGTCTATAGCACCGGAGATATGGATACTATGTTAGAGGTATCAAAAGACCGCGTGCAAAGTGATGTGACCCGCCTCTTAAAGGATCGGCGCGAGGAGGGCAGCGGACACCTTTTGTGGGAACGATACACGGATTGGGATGGAATACAAAGAAAGTGGATGAGATAGTTGCAGCATGCTTTTCGAATGTTGACCCGGGAGAATACCAGAGGATCTGTCTCTTACTGGAAAAGACATTTTACGGAGACCAGGCATTAGAACCATACGAATGTCATACTTTGCAGGCATTTTTGGAAAAGATTTCCATGGGAAAAGGCATAAGAGATTGGAAAATGTGGCTGAAATTACGATACGCACCGATCGGCTATGTGTGCAAAAAATAGACATTAAACCACGCGTGTCGTACAAAATTCGACAAATTATTACACAATTTCATTTGCGTGAGTAAGATTGTTTATATTTATTAAAAAAGTTTGAAATTATATAAACTAAGTGTTAAAATCATAACGAAATGAGGGATAAGTCCTCAAGAAAGAAC
>CAVGHS010000117.1:0-6216 GCA_963629085.1 bacterium | reverse complement strand
GGCGCTTATCATGCGCTACTGTACCTGGCAGTCCCCTATGGCGGAGCGGTTTTTGGAGATCACACGGACAAATGCCCATAGCTTTTCATCATTAACAAAGCAGGCAGATGGCAGTATGGAACCGGGAACACGCACTTTTTCCTGTACCAACCACAATGCTTACTTAAGTCAGAATCCCGACTGCCTGTCGGGAAAGACGGGATTTACCGCGGATGCCGGTTACTGCTATGTGACTTCGCTTTCTTCCGGCGGGCGGAAATTTGTCATCGCCTTACTGGCAAGCGGCTGGCCAAACAACAAGACCTATAAATGGCAGGACTGCAATCAGATCTACCGGTATGCCACGTCCAATTACCAGATGCGCCGGGTCATAGATCCGGCGGACGGCTTGCAGAAGGTTATCATTCATGCAGCCCAGAATCCGGACCATGATCTGAAAGTGATTCCAGCCGTCATGCCACAGGTGACGGATATGCGAAAAGAAATCCTCTTGGCGGACTGGGAGACCATGGCGATCCGCCTGCATTATCCTCGCAGTATCAAGGCAGCGGGCAAAGGTCTTAGGACGATCGGAAATGCAGAACTTCTTATTGATGATGTGGTCATCGATACTTGTGATATCCTTTTGGAAGATAGCCTTGCTGCCAAAAATATGCCTTGGTTCTTTGTGGCGGTCCTGAAAAAATGGGCTATGTTTTTTTAGTTTGGATCTACAGGATTTCTTTGTTAAAATATAGTGAAATAATTAACAAAAGTGGTTGAAAAAGGAAAGACAAAACGTTATTATTACTGTAGAGAAATTTTGAATTTATATATATGGAGGAAAAGTAGCATGAGTAATGTAACAAACAATCCTGCTATTCAGAGGATGAATGAATTACTTGATGAGCACAGTTTTGTCGAATTAGGCGCACTGGTAACATCAAGAAACACCGATTTTGATCTGAACCAGCAGCAGACACCTTCTGATGGTGTAGTGATCGGACATGGTCTGATCGATGGCAATCTGGTATTTGTATTCAGCCAGGACGCTTCTGTATTAAACGGAAGCATTGGCGAGATGCATGCAAAGAAGATCATGTCCGTGTATGATATGGCTATGAAGATGGGAGCACCGGTTATTGGACTTTTGGATTCCACAGGTGTCAGATTACAGGAATCTGTAGATGCACTTGAGAGCATTGGAGCCATTTATGCAAAGGCTGTTGCCGCATCCGGCGTGATCCCACAGATCATGGGCGTTTTCGGCTCTTGTGGCGGTGGACTCAGCGTACTTACTTCTGTCAGCGATTTCGCACTGATGACAAAGGATGCCAAGTTATTTGTCAATTCTGCAGATGCTATTTCCGGCAACCGCGCAGACAAACTTGACACAGCAAGCGCAGACTTCCAGTATGCAGAGGCCGGTAATGTTGATTTTGTAGGTGATGAGGCAGAGGTCATGGAAGAGATCCGTCGTTTCGTTACCATCCTTCCGGGATGTAATGTCGAAGAAGGCTGTGTTGAGGAATGCATGGATGATCTCAACCGTGCCGCAGAAGGCCTGGATGGCAAGGTAAAGAATCTTGCACTTTTTGCAGAAGAGATCTCAGACAATCATGTCTTTGTTGAGGCCAAGGCTGGCTTTGCTAAGGAAATGCTTACCGGTTTCATCAAGTTAAACGGCATTACCGTTGGCCTGGTAGGCAACCGCGAAGAGACTATGGCAGATGAAGAAGTCGTAGATCTGGGAACCAAACTTACGGCTGACGGATGTGAAAAGGCAGCAGATTTCGTTTCTTTCTGTGATGCTTTTGATATCCCGGTACTTTCACTTACCAATACAACAGGTTATGAGGCTTCCGTATGTGCTGAAAAGCATCTGGCAAAGGCTCTTGGCAAGATGGTATATGCATTCGCAAATGCCACAGTACCAAAGATCTCTTTCCTTTGCGGACAGGCACAGGGAAGTGCATATGTGACCATGAATGCAAAATCGCTTGGCGCAGATCTTGTATTTGCTTTTGCAAATGCTGACGTTGCACCGATGGATGCTGAACTTGCAGCCAAGATCATGTACGCAGATGCTTCCGCAGATGTGATCGCTGCAAAGGCTGAGGAATATGCAAACACGAATTGCGGTGTGACCAATGCTGCAAGACGTGGTTATGTAGATCGTATCGTAGAACCGGCAGATGCCAGAAAGTATCTGATCGCCGGATTTGAGATGCTCTTTACAAAGAGGGTAGATGGCCCATACAAGAAACACGGAACAAAATAGAAAGGTGAGCATATGAAAAAGAAAATCATATTAATGGTCAGTACTTTAGTATGTATGCTCGCGTTATGCTCCTGCGGTAAGAGTCAGGTGGATCTGAACGGTTTATCTGAGGCTCAGTTACAAAGCGCATGTGAGCAGACAGCAGGAGTTTTGGAAGGACTCGATGCAAACGAGAGCGAACAGTACTATTCTTACTATGCATCACAGGATGATGGTAAGATCTATGCCGATCTGATGGAACAGTGGATTGATGTGCAGCCACAGATCGGAGATTTCGTTGGATATAAGGACTTTAGCGTAACAAAAGCAGGAAAGACGATTTCTGCTGTAGAGACGATCTCTTATACCAAGCGAGACATCAAACTTACTTATGTTATCAATGCCAACAGTTTAGAGACGACAGCGATCAATGTCGAGATCGTTTATTCTTTAGGCGAGACGATGGCAAAGGCAGGACTGAATACGGTCATGTCGATCTCCATCGTATTTGTGATCCTGATCCTGATCTCACTGGTCATCAGTGCATTTAAGGTGATCCCGGTCATCCAGGCAAAATTTGCCGGCAAGGAGGAAACACCAGCTGCACCTAAGGCAGTAGCGGCTGCACCGGTTGCCACAGAGGATACGGATGATACCGAATTGATCGCAGTTATTGCTGCAGCGATCGCTGCAAGCACAGGAAGTTCTACAGATGACTTTGTAGTACGTTCCATCAAGAGAAGATATTAATTTAGGAGGAATTATAAATGAAAAATTATACAATTACTGTAAATGGAAATGTTTATGATGTTACTGTAGAAGAAAAGGGAAGCACAGGAGCAGCACCGGTCGCTGCAAGCGCACCTGCACCAAAGGCTGCAGCACCTAAGGCTGCCAGTGGTGCCGGAAGCATCAAGATCGAAGCAGGCGCAGCCGGAAAGGTATTCAAGTTGGAGGCAACTCCTGGTACAAAGGTTAAGGCTGGCGATACCGTATTAGTTCTTGAAGTTATGAAGATGGAGACTCCTGTTGTTGCACCTAAGGATGGTGTCGTTGCAACAATTGATGTAGCAGAAGGACAGGCTGTAGAATCAGGCGATCTGCTTGCAACAATGAATGAGTAACAGGCAACAGGTATTATTAGGAGGAACAATTCATGAGTTACGTTACAGAAACGTTAAGTAACCTTCTATCCCAGACGGCGTTTGCAAACTTGGACTACAAGAACTTTATCATGATCGCAGTTGCATGCGTATTCTTGTATCTGGCTATCCGCAAGGGATTTGAGCCATTACTTCTGGTTCCAATCGCTTTTGGTATGCTTCTTGTTAATATCTACCCGGATATTATTGCAAGCCCGGAGGAAACGTCTAACGGTGTAGGCGGTTTGCTTTATTACTTTTATACATTGGACGAGTGGTCCATCCTGCCATCCCTTATTTTCCTTGGCGTTGGTGCGATGACCGACTTCGGTCCTTTGATCGCCAATCCGATCAGTTTCCTGCTCGGTGCGGCAGCACAGTTCGGTATCTTTACCGCATATCTTCTGGCTATCCTGCTGGGATTCAGTGATCAGGCAGCGGCAGCGGTTTCCATCATTGGTGGTGCCGATGGTCCGACCTCTATCTTCCTTGCCGGAAAGTTGGGGCAGAGTAGTCTGATGGGACCGATCGCGGTGGCGGCATATTCTTATATGGCATTGGTTCCGATCATCCAGCCACCGATCATGAAGTTATTTACAACGAAAAAAGAACGTGCGATCCATATGGAGAACCTGCGTCCGGTTTCTAAGTTGGAAAAGATCTTATTCCCGATTGTAGTTACCATCATCGTATGTTTACTGCTTCCTACCACAGCACCGTTGGTTGGTATGCTGATGTTAGGTAATCTTTTCCGTGAGTCTGGTGTTGTACGTCAGTTGACCGAGACTGCATCCAATGCTCTTATGTATATCGTTGTTATCTTGCTGGGAACCTCTGTAGGTGCATCCACAAGTGCAGAAGCCTTTCTGAATATGACAACGATCAAGATCGTTGTTCTTGGACTGGTTGCCTTTGCAGTCGGTACCGCAGCAGGTGTACTCTTTGGTAAGTTGCTTTGCTTCCTTACCAAGGGCAAGATCAATCCTTTGATCGGATCTGCTGGTGTATCCGCAGTGCCTATGGCAGCGCGTGTATCACAGAAGGTGGGCGCAGAAGAAGATCCTACAAACTTCCTGTTGATGCATGCAATGGGACCAAACGTTGCCGGAGTTATCGGTACAGCAGTTGCCGCTGGTGTATTCATGGCTATTTTCGGTGTATAATATAAGGAGGATGACATGGCAGAAGTAGTTAAAAAACCTGTAAAGATTACAGAAACAATATTAAGAGATGCACATCAGTCTCTGATCGCTACCAGAATGACGACAGAGCAGATGTTGCCGATCATTGACAAAATGGATAAGGTCGGTTACCACGCAGTAGAGTGCTGGGGTGGTGCTACCTTTGATGCTTCCCTTCGTTTCTTGAAAGAGGATCCATGGGAGCGTTTGAGAAAACTCCGTGACGGCTTTAAGAACACCAAGTTACAGATGCTGTTCAGAGGACAAAATATCTTGGGATATAGCCATTATCCGGATGATGTTGTAGAGTATTTCGTTCAGAAGTCTATCGCGAATGGTATTGATATCATCCGTATCTTTGACTGCCTGAATGATGTCCGCAACTTACAGACCGCAGTAGATGCCTGCAAGAAGGAAAAAGGACATGCGCAGGTTGCACTTTCTTATACCTTGGGTGATGCTTATACACTGGATTACTGGAAAGAAATGGCAAAGCGTGTTGAGGATATGGGCGCTGATTCTTTGTGTATCAAAGATATGGCTGGACTTCTGGTTCCACAGAAGGCTGACGAACTTGTCCGTACCTTAAAGGAAGCAACTTCACTTCCGATCGACCTGCATACACACTATACTTCCGGTGTTGCTTCTATGACTTACTTAAAGGCTGTAGAGGCAGGATGCGATATCATTGATACCGCAATCTCTCCATTTGCACTGGGAACCAGCCAGCCTGCAACAGAAGTTATGGTTGAGACTTTAAAGGGTACTGAGTTCGATACCGGATTAGATCAGAATCAGTTGGCTGAGATCGCTGATTACTTCCGCCCGATGAGAGAGGAAGCATTGGCATCCGGTCTTATGAATCCAAAGGTACTTGGTGTCAATATCAACACCTTACGTTATCAGGTACCGGGCGGTATGCTTTCCAACCTGATCTCCCAGTTGAAGGAGCAGGGCAAGGAAGACAAATACGAAGAAGTACTTGCAGAAGTACCTCGTGTTCGTAAAGACTTAGGTGAGCCACCACTGGTAACACCATCTTCCCAGATCGTTGGTACACAGGCTGTATTCAATGTCCTGATGGGCGAGAGATACAAGGTCGCTACCAAAGAGACCAAGGATATGCTTCTTGGTAAGTATGGACAGACCGTTCGTCCGTTCAATCCGGAAGTGGTAGAAAAGGTTCTTGGCGATGAGAAGGATCAGGCGATTACTTGTCGTCCGGCAGATCTTTTGGAACCGGGACTGGCTAAGTTTGAAGAAGAAATGAAGCAGTGGAAGCAGCAGGATGAAGATGTTCTTTCTTATGCATTGTTCCCGAAGGTTGCTACTGACTTCTTCAAGTATCGTGAAGCACAGCAGACAGGTGTAGATCCGGCTATTGCTGATACAAAAAATGGTGCTTATCCAGTTTAATTTTTAAAGGAAAAGTAGTATAATAGAATCCATCGGTGTGTTTTGCGACATGCCGGTGGATTTTTTATGTTTAGAAGGAATCGTTATTATGTCAAATAAAAGTGATCTGAATACAAAGATGAACGAACTCTACAAGTCCATGAGCAAGGGGCAGAAACTTCTGACCAATTACATCACGGACAATTATGATAAAGCGGCTTTTCTTACGGCTGCAAAACTGGGTGAGACAGTGGGGGTC
>CAVGHS010000116.1:0-6277 GCA_963629085.1 bacterium | reverse complement strand
ATAAAAGGCTTCCAGAACCTCAGATATAGAGGAAAAGGTCTTGTATTCCATATCGGCATAGATGGTCAGTGGGATCGGGGCAAATTCTTTTGGCGCACCGGTGATGGGATCATAATAAATACCATAAGAAAAATTGCCGTCGGACAGATCCTGCAATAAAGAACGAAAGACATCATATAAACGCTCTGCATCTGCCTGCGCCAATGCGGCGGTAGGAGCATCCGCATCCAATCCACAGCGATAGGCAAGTTCACATGCTATGATCGGCGAAAAACCGACTAAGGTTGTATAGATCGCCTTTGTTACAGAACAGGGTTTCTTTAATATCTGCGCAACAAATTGCTCTTTTGTGATCTGCCAAGGATCAAAGCGATCCTCCTGTGCCGGGATAAAATAAGACCGCCCCGGAAGGACTTCACGGATGGAACTCATTTGTCCGGATACATGCTTGATGCTGTCGATGATCTGTCCGTCTTTATCACAAAAAATAATATTGCTGTGCTTGCCCATGATCTCCACATAGAGATATTTTACCGCAGGGTCGCCCATTTCATCCAAGTGCTCAATGGTAAAGCAGAGCACACGCTCCATAGAAGGCTGGCTGATCGCACTGATGCGCCCGTTTCCGATATATTTGCGAAGGAGCATGCAAAAATTAGGCGCATTTAAAGGGCTGGTCTTGTTTTCTTTTGTCATATATAAAAAGGGCAGGGAAGCGTTGGTAGAGATCAAAAGGCGGTTGCTGCCTTCATTTAATGCCTTAAAGGTAAAAAGCAGTTCCTCGCGCTCTGGCTGTGCGATCTTGCTGATGCGCTGTCCTGTCAGTAGATGATTTAATTCCTGCATAATGCAATTTGTCGTGATCCCGTCAAATGCCATGAGATGATCTCCTTTTTATTCTTATCTTTTTTCTATTTATTATAAATGTTTATATTGAAAAAACAAATACAAATAATTTGACCTTTTGCCATGGATTTAATATAATATAGACATCTATGCATAGGTATTTATGCAAATGGGAGGTGCCAATGGCATGATAAAGAGCATGACAGGTTTCGGGAGAGGCGAAGCCGGTGATGAAACAAGAAAAATAGTTGTAGAGATCAAATCCGTAAATCATCGTTACCTGGACTTGAATGTGAAACTCCCTAGAAAATTAAACGCTTTTGAAGTGGAGATACGCAATTTCATCAAATCACGCATTGTGCGTGGCAAGGTTGATGTCTATATCACCCTAGAGGAAACCAAAGAAGCATCCGATATCCTGCATTACAACACACATATCGCCGATATGTATATGGAAAACATCCGCAAGATGTCACAGGATTATGGCATTCCTTTTGATGTGACAGCGACTTCTCTGGCGCGTTTTCCGGACGTCTTGGAGATGACAGATGCGGAGGATGACGATGAGATGTTACACTTATTCCTTATGGATGCGCTTACCTCGGCTACAGACCAGTTTGTTGAGAATCGTTCTCAGGAAGGCATGCGCCTGCGTCAGGATCTTCTCGACAAGATGGATGAAATGTCATCTTATGTGACGACTTTGGATGAGCGCTCGCCGCAAATCATAGAGGAATACCGGGAGCGCTTACAGACCAAGATCACAGATCTCCTAGGAGATCATGCCGTGGATGAGACCCGGATCGCATCCGAGGTCGTCTTATATGCAGACAAAGTCTGCATCGACGAAGAAATGGTTCGTCTGCGCAGCCATGTAGAAGAGACCAAATATATGTTGGAATGCGGTGGCGAGGTCGGTCGCAAACTGGACTTTATCGCACAGGAAATGAACCGCGAAGCCAATACGATCCTTTCCAAGTCGACAGATGTAGAAATCGCAGGTATTGGGATTTCCCTCAAGACCCTGATCGAAAAAGTAAGAGAACAGATCCAGAATTTAGAATAGGACAGACAAGAGTATGGCATTTATCAATATCGGATTTGGAAATATCATCAATACAGATAAAGTGGTGTCTATCGTGACACCGGATTCCGCACCTGCCAAACGCCTGGTACAACGTGCCAAGGAGGAAGGCAATATCATTGATGCGACGCAGGGACGGCGCACCAGAGGAATCATCATTACAGACCAGCATATCGTGCTTTCCGCGCTTTTGCCGGACACGATCGCGACAAGATCCAAAGAGGCAGCAACAAAAAAGAAGGAGGCTGATGTTTTATGACAAGGAAGGGAATGATCATTGTTTTGTCCGGTTTTTCGGGCGCTGGTAAAGGCACGATCATGAAGAACCTGTTAAAAGAACATCCCGGTGAGTATCACCTGTCCATTTCTGCAACGACCAGACAAAAGCGTCAGGGCGAAGAAGATGGCAGAGAATATTTCTTTAAAACCAGGGAAGAATTCGATCAGATGATCGCAGATGGCCAGTTATTGGAATACGCCACCTTCAATGGCAATTCTTATGGAACACCGCGTTCTTATGTAGAACAGTTGGTAAATGAGGGCAAGGATGTCATCTTGGAGATAGAGATCCAGGGAGCACTTCAGGTCAAAAAATTATATCCGGAAGCCTTGCTGCTCTTTGTGATGCCGCCATCCGCAGATGCTTTAAAGGAGCGTCTGGTCGGCAGGGGCACAGAGACACCGGATGTGATCGCACAGCGTCTGGCAATCTCTTCCAAGGAGTCACAATATATGAAGGGCTATGATTATCTGGTCATCAACGATCAGATCGAAAATAGCGTAGAACAAGTGCATGCTATTATTTCTTGTGAGCATTTTAAGACAGCGAGAAATGAAGATACAATAGACATGATTCAAAAAGATTTAAAGAAGTTTGAAGGGAGATAGGAAACATGTTACATCCATCATATGTAGAATTAATGAAAGTAGTAAACAAGAATAGCGACGAGATCGGTGAAGAACCGGTCGTAAACAGCCGTTACAGCATCGTATGTGCTACCGCAAAAAGAGCCAGACAGATCATCGACGGGCAGGAACCGCTGATCCGCGTATCTAAGGGAGAAAAGCCACTTTCTATCGCAGTAGACGAACTCTATCGTGGAGAATTACAGATCATCTCTGAGGATGACGAGGAGCAGGAAGAGGAAGCATAATGAAACTTCTTTTTATATCGCTTGGCTGTGATAAAAATCTGGTCGATACCGAGCATATGCTTTCCATGATCACAAAGGATGGTATTACCATTACCAATGATGAGCAGGAGGCAGATGTTATTGTTGTCAATTCCTGTTGTTTTATCAGTGATGCCATGGAAGAAAGCATCCAGACGCTGATCGACATGGGCAGTCTCAAGGAGACAGCAAACCTCAAGGCATTGATCGTGACCGGTTGCCTGGCAGAACGCTATGCAAAAGAGATCGCAGAACAGATCCCGGAAGTGGACGCCGTGATCGGTACCAATGCCTATGATGAGATTGTAGCTGTCATACATGAGGTCATGGAAGGTCACAAGACCAGTGTCAAAAAGCCTTTGACCGGCTTACCGAAAAACTATGCCGGCAGGACGCTTACGACCGGTGGACATTTCGCTCACTTAAAGATCGCCGAGGGCTGTGATAAGCACTGTACCTATTGCGTGATCCCATCCATCCGTGGCAATTATCGCTCTGTGCCGATGGAAGATATCCTGGCTGAGGCTGCATCACTCGCCGCAGATGGCGTCAAGGAACTGATCCTGGTTGCGCAGGAGACAACACTTTACGGTGTCGATCTCTATGGCAAAAAGACGCTGCCGACCTTATTACAAAAGTTAAGCGAGATTGATGGAATCCAATGGATCCGTTTACAATATTGCTATCCGGAAGAGATCACAGACGAATTGATCCGGATGATGGCAGACAATCCAAAAGTATGCCACTACATTGATATTCCGATCCAGCATGCCAATGATGACGTCTTAAAGCGTATGGGTCGAAAGACTTCGCAGGCTGACCTGCGTCGGATCGTTGGTGCCTTGCGTCAGGCTATGCCGGATATCTGTATCCGCACGACTTTGATCTGCGGATTTCCGGGTGAGACCGAACAGGCACACGAAGAACTAAAAACCTTTGTCCGTGATATGAAGTTTGACCGTCTGGGCTGTTTTGCTTATTCCAGACAGGAAGGCACACCTGCAGATACTTTCCCGGATCAGATACCGGAAGAGATCAAGCAGGCACGCGTGGCTGAGATCATGGAATTACAGCAGGATATCTCGGCTGCCTGCAACGAGACTTATGTTGGCAGGACTTTGGATGCCTTTGTGGAAGGTAAGGTTGCCGATGAAAATGTCTATGTCGCCAGGACCTATCGGGATGCGCCGGATGTAGACGGTTATGTATTCATCCAGACGACCAGAGAACTCATGACAGGTGATATCGTATCGGTACATGTGACAGGTTCGTATGAATATGATTTGATAGGAGAATTAGCATGAATTTACCAAATAAATTAACCATTTTCAGAGTGATATTGATTCCGTTCTTTGTTGTATTTTTGCTCCTGGATCCGTCCAACCAGACCTATCGCTACATTGCAGATGCGATCTTCATTATTGCAAGCCTGACGGATATGCTGGATGGCAAGATCGCAAGAAAATACAATTTAGTGACAAATTTCGGCAAATTTATGGATCCGCTTGCAGATAAATTATTAGTCAGTGCGGCTATGATCTGCCTGATCGCGACCGGTCAGTTGGCAGCATGGATCGTGATCATCATCATCAGCCGTGAGTTTATCATCAGCGGTTTCCGCCTGGTCGCATCCGATAATGGTATTGTCATTGCCGCAAGTTATTGGGGCAAGTTCAAGACCGTATTCCAGATGCTTATGATCATTGTTTTGATTGCCAATATCCAGATGCCTTTCTTTACGGTTCTTGGCACTATCCTTATTTATGTAGCACTTGTGCTTACGGTTGTATCTCTGATCGACTATATCGTAAAGAATAAAGATGTTTTAAAAGAGCAGAACTAATGCAGGATATCATAGAAGAAATCATAAAAGAATTAGAAAAGATGCAGGCGACGATTTCCGTTGCCGAGTCCTGTACGGGCGGGCTGGTCAGTGCCAGTCTGGTCGATTATCCGGGCGTTTCCGCCTGTTTTAAAGAGGGCTATGTTACTTATTCCAATGAGGCAAAAGAGAAAAATCTCGGTGTCTTACATACGACCTTAGAAGCCTATGGAGCCGTCAGTCATCAGACGGCAGAGCAGATGGCAGAAGGCGTGCGAAGGCGTGCAGAATCCACTTACGGACTTGCCACCACAGGTATCGCAGGGCCGGATGGCGGGACAGAGGACAAGCCGGTAGGACTGGTATATATTGCTTGTGCCTGCGAGAAAAAAACACTGGTCAAAGAATGTCATTTTTCCGGCGACAGACAAAGTGTACGCAGACAGGCAACAGAAATGGTCCTGCAATTATTACTTACATGTATCAAGGAGTTAAATTGCTAAAATGAGAGTGATTTCCGGTACGAGAAAACGTTTGCAGTTGCATACGGTATCAGGCATGCATACAAGACCGACCCAGGATCGCATCAAAGAAACACTTTTTAATATGATCCAGAATGATCTGTGTGATGCACAGTTTTTGGATGTATTTGCAGGAAGCGGTCAGATGGGGATCGAGGCGCTCAGCCGTGGAGCAGCCTGTGCCTACTTTATCGAGAACAATAAATTAGCCTTGGATTGCATCCGTCGCAATATCATACATACACATTTTGACGACGAAGCCTTTGTATTGCCGGGGGATGTCATTTATGAACTCCGCAATTTAGAGGGACGGATGCAGTTTGATATTATTTTTATAGATCCGCCTTATCATGGAGGATATGAGCATGACGTATTAGAGACGATCGCACAATGTGATCTCTTGGCAGAGGATGGGTATGTGATCGTAGAAGCCGACCTGCATACGGATTTTTCTTTTGTCACAGATCTGGGCTATCAGATCTTAAACGAAAAAGATTACAAGACAAATAAACATGTCTTTTTAGCAAAGGATGAGTAGAGACAAATGAAAAGAGCGATTTATCCAGGCAGTTTTGATCCGATCACTTTCGGACATTTAGATATTATTGAGCGTTCTGCCAAGATCTTTGACGAGGTGATCATCGGCGTGCTCAACAACAGTGCAAAAAATGCCTTATTTACTGTCGAAGAAAGGGTTGCCATGATAGATGATCTGGCCAGCAAATACCCTAATGTGACGGTGGATTCTTTTGACGGACTTCTGGTTGATTATGCCAAGAGAAAAGAGGCAAATGTCATTATCCGTGGACTGCGTGCAGTGACAGACTTTGAA